>QHQV01000057.1:1567-7012 GCA_003219945.1 Verrucomicrobiota bacterium
CGGGAACTTTTGCCAGGAGCGGCTGATAGTTTTTGTGCACGCGCAGCAATTCTTCGCCGACCGTGATTGTCGACTCAGGTAGAGGCGAACTCGGTTTGATGTGCATTTCCTCGAACAAAACTTTTCGCGCCAGTGAGTAGCCATTGGTGTGCAGACCGTTGGAAGCGAGACCGAGAACGACGTCGCCGGGTTTGATCTTGCTGCCATCGATCATTTTCGTCCGATCCACGACACCGACGATGCAGCCCGCGAGATCGTATTCACCCTTGCGATACATCCCGGGCATTTGCGCAGTTTCGCCTCCCAGAAGTGCGCAGCCCGCGGCGCGACAGCCGCGGGATAGACCGCGAATTAATTGTTGGAACACGCGGGGCTCGAGTCTCTCACAGCCGATATAATCGAGGAAGAAAAGCGGACGCGCGCCGAGAGCTGCAATGTCGTCGATGCAGTGGTTCACGAGATCCATGCCCACCGTGTCGTGCTTGTTCATGGCGAAGGCGATCTTCAATTTCGTGCCGACGCCATCGATGCTTGCAACGAGCACCGGTTCGCGCATCCCGGGAAAACTAGCGCGAAATAAGCCGCCGAACCCGCCGATTTTCCCGAGCACCTGCGGGCTATGCGTTTGCCTAACGAGCGATTGTATTCCGCGTTTAAGTCGGTTTCCAAGATCAACGTCGACGCCCGCGCGAGCATAAGCTTTTTTCAACGTCATACCGTTGTAGGGCGACCGCTCGGGTTGCCAATTCGTTTCGGTGGGCGAAGCGCCTGCCCTGCAAAGTTATTTGAGGTCAGTGAACAACGTGGGCTGCGCTTCCTGATCGGCCAGCGCTTTGGCGCGCTGCTCGCGGCGTTCCATGATGAACTTGTCCAGCGCAGGATCAACAGGGAGGGGATAGTCGCCGTTGAAACAAGCAAGGCAAAAACTGTTCAACGGTTTTCCCGTCGCGCGAACCATTCCTTCCACATCAAGATAACCGAGACTGTCCACACCAAGATATTTGCAGATGTCTTCCATCGACATCTGGTTGGCGATTAATTTTTCAGGGTCAGGGAAATCTATGCCGTAATGGCAGGCAAACCGGTGTGGCGGGCAACTGACGCGCATGTGAACTTCTTTTGCACCGGCCTCACGCAGGTTCACGACACGCGCACGCGAAGTCGTACCGCGGACGATTGAGTCGTCCACCACGACCACGCGTTTTCCCGCCACCATTTCCTTGATCAAATTCAATTTCACCCGCACGTCGAAATCGCGAATGAGCTGGCTCGGCTGTAAAAACGTGCGGCCGATGTAGTGGTTTCGAACGAACGCGTGCCCGAAAGGGATCTTTAGCTCTTCGGCAAAACCGAGCGCGGCGTAGTTACCGGAGTCGGGCACGGGCACAACGATGTCCGCCTTGACAGGAAATCTGCGTGCCAGTTCGCGTCCCATTTCCATTCGGACTTTTCCGACGTTAACGCCGCCCATGATGCTGTCCGGTCGCGCGAAATAAACGTATTCGAACATGCAGAATGCGGGACGCTCATCCGGGAACGGCCGCTCCGAGCGCAATCCATTTTCATTGATAATCAATACTTCGCCCGGTTCGATTTCGCGGATGAACTCGGCGTGGATCAGATCGAACGCGCATGTTTCAGATGCGAGTACATATGCCCCATCGATTTTTCCGAGGGCAAGCGGCCGCCAGCCGAAAGGATCGCGCACGGCGATGAGTTCGCGTTCGCTCATGATTAAGAGCGAAAACGCGCCCTCAACCCGGCGCAATGCCGCAAGGATATTTCCACCATTGTTAGAAGGCTGCGCTAGAAGATGCAAAATAATTTCGCTATCGGCAGTAGTCTGAAAAATGGAGCCTCGTCGTTCGAGCTCATCGCGCAGCATGTCGGCGTTAATTAGATTTCCGTTATGCGCAATAGCCATCTGGCCGCGCACGCAATCGACCACGAAAGGTTGCGCATTCTTGATCGTGCTGGTGCCGGTCGTCGAATAACGCGTGTGCCCGAGCGCGCGTGTACCCTTCAGCTTTGCCAGTTCGTCCTGGCCAAAAACCTGCGACACCAGACCCATGTCCTTGTGCATGAGAAAGCTGGTCCGCGGCCCATTGCTTGTGACGATTCCGGCGCTCTCCTGTCCGCGGTGTTGCAACGCAAACAGACCATAATACGTCAGCACCGCGGCGTTCGGATGACCGAACACGCCGAAAAGCCCGCACTCGTGCTTCGGCAAAACCGCCGAGTCTGGCAGTTGGTCCGGGTCCGGTCTGTTCGAGGGGCTAGTCACACCAAATAATCCATCAGATTAGCGTGGATTCAATCGCGCCTTTTGCACATTCACAAGCTCGGAATGCGTTCGTCTTGTTCAACTGCACGACGGATCGCGTTCCACCACTCGTCGTGAATCTCGGTAACTCGCCAGCGGAAAGTTTGTTCGTCGATTCGAATTTGCAGTTCGTCGCCGCCGACTTTGCCCAGTTGCTGAAATGGAACGTCAAGCACGCGTAACATCGTGATTGCCTTGTCGAGGTTTTCGGGCGCGACCGAGATGACAATTCGAGACTGGGATTCGTTAAACAATACTCTAGCCGCTTCGCTGTGCGAAGCATCGGTGGGATTTGTTTCCTCAGCGCGCTTCACGTCGCCCACGGAGCGACGGCTACAGTCGATCTCTGCTCCAAACAATTCTTGAGGATTGAAACAGCATTCCGCAAGTGCGACGGCAAGTCCGCCTTCCGAGCAGTCGTGCGCGCTCTGCACTAGACCTTCGCGAATCAAATCGCGAACGGCATTTTGCACCTTGATTTCATGTGCGAGATCGACGTCCAGTGGCGGACCGATTTTTAATCCGTGGCAAACCTTCAGATAACGCGAGCCGCCCAGGCTTGGAACCGCGGCGCCCTCGTCGCGGTATGTCGCCGCCCGGCGGCGGGCCGGCTGCACGCCGACGAGAAGAATTACGTCGCCTTCCTCTTTGAACCACTGCGTCGTAATATGCTTTTCATCGTCAATCAGTCCGACCATCGCGATTGTTGGCGTTGGATCGACGACGCCGAGAGGGCTCTCATTGTACAACGAGACATTTCCGCCTGTAACAGGCGTTCCAAACGCGCGGCAGGCTTCAGACACGCCTTCAACAGCTTCACGTAATTGCCAGAAGTTATCCGGTTTGTACGGGTTGCCAAAATTCAAACAGTCCGTGACGGCCAACGGCCGCGCGCCGGAGCAGGTGAGGTTGCGCGCCGCTTCAGCGACAGCGATTTTGCCACCCTCGCGCGGATCGAGTGCGCAATAGAGTGAATTACAATCGGTGGTCGCGGCGAGAATTTTGTTCGCGTAACGAACGAGAAACACTGCGGCATCAGATCCGGGTTTAACAATCGTCCCGGTGCGAACTGTGTGGTCGTACTGCCGATACACCCAATTTTTGGAAGCAATTGTCGGATCGCGAAGAAGCTGTCGCAAGGATTCAACCGCAGAGGACGCAGAGTTCGCTAAAATTTTTTTTATCAACTCCGCGTCCTCTGCGCTCTCCGCGGTTAATTTTCGAGCTTCACGCGAGTAGAGCGGCGCCTCATCAACCAAGGCTTTCGCTGGAACTTCCGCTGCAATCGTGCCGTTGTTTCGGACGCGCATGATGCCGTCGCTCGTGACGCGGCCGATCTCCGCGCACGGCACGTCCCACTTGTCGAAGACCTGGCGAACGACGTCTTCCCGGCCGCGCTTCGCAATAATCAACATGCGTTCCTGCGATTCGCTAAGCATGATTTCATACGGCGTCATGCCTGGCTCGCGTCGTGGTACTTTGGCCAGATCGATTTCGATACCGCTACCTCCGCGGCTTGCAGTTTCGCACGTCGAACAAGTCAGACCTGCTGCTCCCATATCTTGAATTCCGGCAACTGCGTCGTGAGCGATCAGTTCGAGGCATGCTTCGAGCAGCAATTTTTCCTTGAATGGATCGCCGACTTGCACCGCAGGACGATCCTCCGGCGACTGCTCGGTCAGTTCGCGGGAAGCAAACGCCGCGCCGCCGAGACCGTCACGACCTGTTTCAGCGCCGACGTAGAAAACGGGATTGCCCGCGCCTTCGGCAGTGCCGCGCGCGAGTTGTTCGTGGCGCAACACCCCGAGACAAAAAACGTTCACCAGCGGGTTGCCATTGAAACTCTCATCGAAATAAATCTCGCCACCGATGGTTGGAATCCCGACGCAGTTGCCGTAATGCGCGATACCCGAGACGACACCGGTGAAGAGCCGCCTATTGGCGGCGATGTTTGATGTTTGATGTTTGATGTTTGATTGACTGATTGGCCCGAAACGTAGGGAATTTAGGCAAAACTCCGGCCGCGCGCCCATCGTAAAGATGTCACGAATAATTCCGCCAACTCCTGTGGCTGCGCCCTGAAAAGGCTCGATCGCGCTGGGATGATTATGGCTCTCAATTTTGAACGCGACAGCCCAGCCGTCGCCAATGTCGACCACACCCGCATTTTCTTCGCCGGCTTTGATCAGAATGTTCACGCCGGTCGTGGGAAACTTCTTCAGTTCCTTCCTTGAGTTTTTGTACGAGCAATGCTCGCTCCACATCACGGAAAAAATGCCGAGCTCGGTGAAATTCGGCTCGCGCCCGAGGATTTTCTTGATCCGCTCGAACTCTTCCGGCGTCAGGCCGTGTTGTTTGACCAGTTCGGGTGTAACAACTGGATCCGCGTGCGACGCTGTGCGGTTCATCTGAACAGTATGTTAGTGGATTCGCGAGCCGCGCTCAATTATGTAACTCAGAAATGATTCGAATAGCGCGCGGTGAAACCAGTCAAAACATAAAACGGACATAAAACGTCCGCTCACCCCTTCAGTCACGAAACTGTGGGGTAAACCTAAAACAACGAGGAGGCATAGAGTGAAGAGAACAATGATTGCTTTGGTCTGCGCTGCAGCTGCGCCATTGGCGTTTGCACAAACCAGCACGACCACGACCGAAGAAACAACGACAACGAACAAGCCGACAACCACGAGTGAAACAACTACCAGCACAACGTACGAGACCGGAACGGTAACTACGTATGAGCCCGGCAAGACGATCGTCGTCAGGGGCGAGCAGGGGCCTGTAAGTTTCGCTTTGGGCACGGCGGCGAACATCGTTGACGCGGCCGGCAAAGCTGTGTCAGCGCCGTTGCGATCCGGTCAAAGAGTCCGGGTTTATTACACGGGACCGACTGAGCATCGCACGGTTGAGCGTGTGATCGTCGAAGAATAAGCACAGCTAATTCGCAAATTGAGCTGCAGGATTCGCTCTGAATCCTGCAGCTTTTTTCTTTATTGTCGCCTTACGAGCGACGGAGCGCTTGGCACAGCGAAGCGGCTACACGATTTGCGTTTCGAACGCGCATCGCTGAGGTTTTGTTCCTCATGGCTTTCGATCTGAAGGAGATTATCGCCTCGCGT
>QHQV01000058.1:0-5450 GCA_003219945.1 Verrucomicrobiota bacterium
TCCGGTTATACCGCGCTGGCCGATACAATTGATCCAGAGCGTGCGCGCGACCTTTTGAATGACTGCTTCGAACATCTCGTTCCGATGGTCGAGAAGTACGGAGGGACGATTGACAAGTTCGTGGGCGACGAAATTGTGGCGCTCTTTGGCGCGCCGGTAGCGCATGAAAACGACGCCGAACGCGCCTGCGCCGCTGCGCTCGAAATGATGGCAGCGCTGGCCGATTTCAATCAGAGGAAGAAAGCAGACCTCGGTTTACATTTTGGAATCAACACGGGCCATGTGGTAGCGGGCGATGTTGGGACTAGTTACCGTCATGACTATTCCGTGATGGGGCACGCCGTGAATCTAGCGGCACGCCTGGAGGATGCGTCGTCGCGTGGCGAGATATTTGTGGGCACACAAACCCAGCGCATGGCGGCGCCGTTTTTCGAGTTCGAGGAGATGACGCTCGAAGTGAAAGGAACTTCCGCACCGGTGACGGCGTTTCGGCTCCTGCGTGCGCGAGAGAGCATCGGCTCCGCGCGCGGGCTCAGCGGACGTTTCTCGCCGCTCGTGGGACGTGAGCGCGAACTAGGCGCGCTGCAAAATCTGCTCGCAGATTTGCAAAGAAGGTGCGGTGCCGTCGCTGCGCTCTTTGGCGAAGCCGGAATTGGCAAGAGCCGGCTTACCGCGGAACTGCGGGCGCGCGCTGGCGAATTGAAATGGTACGAAGGGCGCAGCCTTTCGCATACCAGAGGGATGAGTTACTGGCTCGGGCGCGACATTGTACGGAACTTGTTAGGCATCGGCGCGATGGAAAGCTCGTCCGTTGGACTCAAGAAGCTGCGAGAAACTCTCGAGGAAGTAATTGGTGAAAAAGGATTGCGCTTCCATCCTTTCCTGGCGCGTTTTCTCGAGTTACCGTTGGATGAACACGCGGAAGCTACCCTGCTGGGGCTCACACCTGAGGCGTTACACCGCGAAACGTTTGAAGCAGTTGCAGCTTTCGTTCTTGCCCTGGCTGTAATTCAGCCGCTCGTCATCGTCTGTGAAGACCTGCATTGGGCAGATCCCTCTTCCTTACAATTAGTGGAGAAGCTGCTTCCGTTAACCGCGAGCGCCCCACTGCTCTTGTTACTTGTTCTACGACGCGATGACGATATCGCGAATGCTTTTCTGCAGCGCATTGCTAGGCAGTTCGGCGATCGCTTCCAGCAAGTAAATCTTGAACCGCTTTCTTCGGCGGCAAGCCAGCGTCTCCTTCAGAATTTGCTCAAGGTCGGAGAACTCCCCGCGGGACTGGCGCGGTTAATCCTCAGTAAAACCGAGGGGAATGCATTCTTCCTCGAGGAGGTTTTGCGATCTTTGATCGACGAGGGCGTGATCAAGTTTTGCGATGGTAAGGCGAAATTTTGCCAGGAGGTCCAGACCGTAAATGTGCCCGACACCGTACACGGAGTGCTCGCCTCCAGAATCGATCGATTACCTGCCGCAGAAAAGAACGTGCTGCAAACGGCCGCAGTGTTGGGTCGGGTTTTCGACGAAAAGTTACTCGTTAGTGTCGTGACGAGAGAGACGGGTCGAAACGGCCTGCGCGATTCTCTCGAAGATCTCGTTTCGCGCGAATTCCTCCGTCATCACACGGTAGAAGGAGAGCCGGATGATTTCCATCGGAATGCCTACATTTTCAAGCATGCGCTTACCCACGAAGTTTCCTACCAGAGCCTTTTGCTGGCACGAAGAAAAGATCTGCATCGACGCGCCGCCGAAGCGATCGAAGAACTCTGGAAGCCGAAGCTCGATGAACAGGCAGCCGCTTTAGGCCAGCATTTTGCCAAAGCTGAGCTGCCGATAAAGGCTGTCGAATACCTCAAGCGTGCAGGAGATCGTGCGGCTTCGAGTTATGCTAATGAAGAGGCGATAGGTTTTTATCGGCAAGCGCTCGAACAGATTAAGCTTGCGGGCGAGCGCGACGATAGTGGCAGTTTTAGGATTGGTGCCGGCGAGCTACGGGAACGTGCGGGCGATCTCTTGCAACTTATCGGCAAGCAAGAAGAAGCGCGCGATAGTTATGCGTCTGCTCTGGCCGAGAGAGAAAACGAAGAACTGGCCAAGGTCCGAGTTTCCACCGCGCGGCTATATAGAAAGATCGCCAAGACACATGAGACGCAGCACAACTGTGATGAGGCATTGCGCCAATACGATCGGGCCGAGGTGACATTGGGGGCATCGAACAAATTTTCTTCGGCGGATTGGGCAGAGTTAATCGAAACGCGCCTCGGCCGTATTTGGGCCCATTACTTCAACCAGGCGCTGGAGAAAATGGTAAGCGAACTAGACGAACTTCGGGGCGCAGTCGAACTGCACGGCACATCACGCCAGCGCGCCGATTTCCTGCATCATGAAGTGCTGACGCGGTTTCGCCGGGAGCGATTCGTTGTTTCCGACGAAACTCTCGCGCTCGCTCTGCGAGGCTTAGAGCTTCGACAGCAGGATGGCGACATCTTATCGCTTGGCCATTCTCATTTTTCTACCGGCCTGGCGCGCATTTGTCGCTTTGAACCTAACGAAGCGAAAACGCAATTACAGGCTGCATTGATCGCTGCCGAGCGCACGGGCGATCTGATACTTCTCTCTCGCAGCTTGAATTACCTCGTGATGGTCGAACGTGTTCGTCAGAATGCAAACGCCGCGGGCCGCGCCGTAAAGCGATTGCTTCCACTGGTGACGCGCGAAAAGATGACCGATTACATCGGAGTTGCCAGGGCAACGCTGGGCTGGATCGCCTGGTGCGCGGGGGATGAAACGACAGCAGGCGCGGAAGCAAAGGCAGCTCTTGAAGTCTGGGCGGAAGGAGTTCCGTATCCGTTCAAATGGACGGCGCTCTGGCCGCTGATCGCGATCGCCATCGAATGCAAAGACGTTTCCGCCGCAGCGAAATATTCGCAACAACTGCTGGATCCGCCACAGCAACAGTTACCGCCCGAGCTGGCCGCGCGCGTTGCGGAAATAATTAAGGCTCACAAGTCGGCGCAAGAGAAGGAGGCGCTCGAGATTGCCGGTCACGCGGTTCAGCTCGCGCGCAAACTTAAATACCTTTGAGTTTACCGTGATCTTGGTTGTTGGAGCTACCGGTTACCTCGGCGGAATAATTACCCGCAGTTTGCTTCAGCAAAGCCATGCGGTTCGCATCATCCTCCGCCCGAATTCAAACCATTCAGACCTGATTGGATTAGGAGCTAAGGCCGCGCACGCAGATCTAAAGGATCCAGATTCGCTGCCCGCCGCATGCAAAGAAATCGATGTCGTCATTACCACGGCAAATTCTGCACGGCGGGGCGGCTCGGATACCGTGTCCGCGGTCGATCTCAACGGGAACCGCAATCTGATCAACGCCGCGCGCGAGGCCGGTGTACGACAATTCATTTTCATCTCCGCCTACGAAGCCGACCTCTCGCATCCTGTTCCATTCCTTCAGGCCAAAGCGCAAACTGAGGATACGCTCCGCGCGAGCGGTCTCTATTACACGATCTTGGCGCCGCACGTTTTCATGGATGTGTGGATCCCGATGGTCGTAGGAAACGCGCTTCAGGAAAATCGCCCCGTTTTCTTGATCGGAAGCGGCGAACGCAAGCATTCATTTATTGCTGCGGCCGACGTGGCAGCATTCGCTGTCGCGGCCCTCAATAACGCGACTGCGTTGAACGGAAAAATTTCGTTAGGCGGTCCGGAGCCGCTTTCCTGGGGGGACATCATCTCGATTATGGAAGCTCGGCTGGGCAGGTCGATCCCGATTAAGAGGCTTCCGGTAGGCCAAGCGTTTACGCACCTACCGGACCTCGTCACCGGACTCCTGACTGGGATGGAAATGCGCGATGTAAGGATTGAGATGGAACAGACCGCAGGCGAATTCGGGGTAATGCAAACGACTTTGGAGCAATATATCGCGCATGCCTACGGGGGGGATTGGCCTAACGAGTAAAGTCATGTGAGACTCCTCTGGATGAATTTCGGACTCGCTTGGATGTCGATCTGACGAGTCCGCAGCTAGAAACGAAACCTAACGCAGGAGCCGCTCCGGCTCCTCGTAACCTCCGCGATGCAAATGAATCCACGGTTTATCGTGTTTGGCTGCAAGTTCGGCTGTTTTCTTCGACCCGCCAGTGATGTTCGGCGAAATCGTGAAGATGGCGGTCCCATCTGAGTTCCGTACATTTTTCTCGGTGCGCTGCGGATAATTTTTCGTTGAGGTTTCCTTCAACTGATACCGCTGATCGATTGTGCCCTTTCCCAAAGCCGACCTTTAGGACACCAGCCGCCGTGAGGGAATTTCGTGCAAGATTGCAAAGTCCAATGCTGCACAATGCGCGTCCGTTTGGCCGCCGTTGATGATTTTTTTAAAGCACGCGGTCGCCCTCCTTCGCTGCCTTATTTAGCGCACTGAAAATCGCTGCTTCAAGTTCCAGAAAAGCCGCCAGCTTTTCCTCCGCACGCACAACCAAACGCTTCCGTCGTCGCGATGTGCGTCAGCAAATCCAGATCGTTCGCTTGTTGGAATTAAAAGCACCGAACGTAACGACCGTAAAAATCTTTGTCTAATTGCGGGCCTTTTGCCTCGCGCGCGTGGGATTGTCTCAAGGGTGCCGAGCCGAGAATAGCTGGACCGTCATTATTGTGCCGTATTGGCCCGGTTGCATTTTTCATGAAACCGTTCGGCGACGAAAAATTCATCGCAGCCGTGCGTGACGCTTTGAATCAGAGCCTAAGCCGTAAATAACAGGCAAGAACTCGAGCAAAAGTGGCTCAACTAATCTAAGGGGTGAAAAGGACTCGAGGTTGGCTGGGCCTGTCGGTTTTTACTTCCATCTTCCCCAGTTTGGTTGTACGATTTAAGCGTATTGCGACGCTTAGTGCTGAGCGTGCCGCAGCGTCGCGTTACCTGACGCGATGAAAAACGACGGCGTTTCTGCAAACATCGCGGATAACGATCACCGTGCGATGAGCGGCGTGTCTGAGCATAGCGTCACCGAACTGGCGACGGCGCTTGCGATGATGCATGCCGCGCTCGAGTCCACCACGGATGCCATCCTCGTCATTGACGAGGCAAATTACGTCAGGGAATTCAACGAGAAGTACGTCAAGTTTTGGGGAATTCCGCCTCACATGATGATATCGGCTCATGCTAGCGAGCTGTGGAATTACGTTAGCCCGCAGTTGAAAGACTCAGCCGGATATCTGGCGCGGGTCCAAGAAATTATCGCCTCGGCCGCACCTGAGACTTTCGATGTCTTGCAGTTGAAGGACGGACGCGTTTTCGAGCAGAATTCGGCAATTCAACTGATCAAGCAACGAAATGTTGGCCGTGTATGGAGCTTCCGCGACATCACGCAACGCAAGCGTGCGCAGGACGCGCTGGCGAACGAAAAAAGAGTGTTGCAGGAAATCGCGTCCGGCGCGCCGCTTGCGGC
>QHQV01000058.1:5506-5836 GCA_003219945.1 Verrucomicrobiota bacterium
ATGTGCACGGTGTTGGTCTTTGATGAAGCGGCGCAATGCCTGCGCCACGGAGCGGCGCCCAGCATGCCTGCAGAATACAATCGAATCGTGGACGGCGTGCACATCGGTCCTTGTGTGGGGTCATGTGGGAGCGCTGCTTACAAACGTGAACCGGTGTTTGCGACAGATATCGCCGCCGATCCTCATTGGGCCGACTACACTGAGCTCGCCGCGAAGTTCGGGCTCGGCGCCTGCTGTTCGACGCCAGTTTTCTCCAGCGAAGGTGCGCTGTTGGGAACCGTTGCCATGTATTATCGGAATCCGCACCAACCCAGCGAGCATGATCGAGAG
>QHQV01000335.1 GCA_003219945.1 Verrucomicrobiota bacterium
AGTCGCACGCGCGATGGCCGAGGGCGCGCACACACGAGCAGCCTCCACGTACGGGCTCGCTACCACCGGCATTGCCGGGCCAACGGGCGGCTCGGACGAAAAGCCGGTTGGAACGGTTTACATCGCGCTGGCTTCAGGAGATTCGGAGACTGTCGCCAAGAAATTCCTTTTCCCAACAGATCGCGAAACGTTCAAACAATTAGCGGCCCAAGCGGCACTCGATCTTTTGCGACGGAGATTACTTAGGTGATGGCTTCTCAGGGTAATAATATACTTGACTGACCGTTGCATGGTGCTATTGTAGAGGCATGAAAGCACCGAAAACGTTTCTTGAGGCTGTCCGATATTTCTCGGATGCCGATGCTTGTTTGCATTTTCTTATTGCGTTGCGTTGGCCGCGTGGCGTGACGTGTCCGCGCTGCGGTTCCAAGAAAGTTACGTTTCTTGAAAAGGCTAAACTGTGGAAGTGCAAGAACGCGCATCCGAAACAAAAGTTTTCGGTGAAGGTCGGCACAATCTTCGAAGATTCGCCGATTGGTCTGGAGAAATGGTTTCCGGCAATGTGGCTGGCCGCAAACTGCAAGAACGGGATTAGCTCGTATGAATTTCACCGTTGTTTGGGCGTCACTCAGAAAACTGCTTGGTTCATGTTGCAGCGCATCCGATTGGCAATGCAAAAAGGTGGCGGCCTGTTTAAGGGCAAAGTGGAAGTTGACGAAACTTTCATCGGCGGACGTGCGCGGAAGATGAACGCCAAGCAACGTGCGCGTCGCAAAACTCAAGGTTCCGGTCAATGGAATCTTGAGCCAGTGCAAGGCATTTTGGAACGCACAACGGAAGGGCAACCGTCGCAAGTGTGCTTGTTTCATGTTAAGCGCGCCAACCGTAAGCAACTCGATCCCAACGTTCGGGAGCACGTTGAGAAGGGAGCGGAGATTTTCACCGACGCGCTGAAATCCTACAACGAACTTAGTGACGAATATCAGCACAAGGTCATTGACCATGCCGAGTGCTACGCGAAGGGACGCGTTCACACTAACGGGCTGGAAAACTTTTGGAGCCTGCTCAAGCGTGGCCTTGGTGGAACCTACGTAAGCGTGGAGCCGTTTCAGTTGTTCCGATATCTGGACGAACAGGCGTTTCGATTCAACGAGCGCAAAGACGACGATGCTGGCCGGTTTGCGAAGGCGCTTCGCGGCATTTTCGGCAAGGGATTGCGATACGCGAAGCTCATTGGTGGTGATGGCATTCACGATCCCTCGACGTGGCAGACCGCGTAAACCGACTGTTTGGAAAAAAATGTAAAAGAACCAAGCAGATTGTGGTGGTGATCGTGGTGAGAATTACCACAACAAGGAAAATGAGTTGGGAAATCGTATATTCTTGGAGCCAAATCTTCGTGGTAGTCTTTGCAGGCCTCGCCTTGGTTAGCGGATTGGTAGTAAATAAGCGCCAGGCAAAGCAACTCGTCGAACTTGAGACGAAATTGGAACAGCAACGGGAAGTGACAGCGAAAGCAGAAGTTAGGCTGGAAGAAATAAGACAAAAACAAGAGCCTCGGACACTAGATATTGAGGCGTTCCGCAGTGCATTGAAAGATAAGCCGAAATGCGATGTTCAGATTGTGTACCAGCCGAACGACAACGAGGCGTATCTTTTTGCTAACGCAATTATGCTGGGATTACATGATTGGGCGCGGCCATCCGTTCCTGCTCCATCGTCTATTGAAGCTATAACCGATGAAATACTTGAATCTTTAGATCCTAGGAAAGACAAGCCAGAGGAAGCGACAAGTTTCTAAACAAGTATTTTCTAACTTCCCCTGCGGTTGTACGTGCCGGAGCAACTAGTTTGCCGTCGCGGTCTGGCGTATTCGTCGGGGGCAACAAAGAAATCCCGCCTCCTATCGATGAAACGACTCCGTATGGCGCTCTCATAACCGCATTCAAAGCCGCAGGCATTGACGTTGATCCAGCGCACGTCCCATATTTGCCGGACAATAAGCTACGCATTATCGTTGGGCCTAAGCCGTGAGTCATGGAGGAAACCGAACCGCCAGATGAAAAAGCGTTTGAACGGTTTCGCAGCTTAGTTAAGCGCGTAATCTCTGTGCCTAAATCCGAGATCGACAAACGCGCCGAGGCGTGGAGAGCAGCGCGGGAAACCGAGAAACGCGAGCAGTCCCAGGAATAGTCAGCCGCCCTGTCACAAGCGGCTAATGAACCACCGAGGATAAGGTCAGCCAAGTCTATTAATACCCTTCTCAGCCGTCACATTTTGATACCAGCTGCCCAACACGTCACTCCTTGAACATGGAAAATTAGTAATCGCCCACTTTCACCGGGGTACCGAGTCTTACAGTGTCGTAAAATAACTTCGCTCCGTCCGAAGGCATCCGAATGCACCCATGAGATGCGGGATATCCTGGCAGAATCCCGACATGCATTCCGACCCCTTCGCCTGTTAGCCGCATGAACCATCTCATCGGCGCACCGACATAATGTGTTCCGCTAGGCGCGGAATCGATCTTCGCGCTGATGCCGGCGCGAACAACCCGACCGGAGCCGTCGACGAAGTCGCCATAGATACTGGAACGATGATCCGGATCTTTTTCGAGAAGC
Source organism: Verrucomicrobiota bacterium (assembly GCA_003219945.1). Classification (GTDB taxonomy): domain Bacteria; phylum Verrucomicrobiota; class Verrucomicrobiia; order Chthoniobacterales; family UBA10450; genus Udaeobacter. Next base: position 2,622 of record QHQV01000335.1, read on the forward strand.
GAGAAATTACCGCTGGGTGTGCTGTGCCCGGCCTTACCGGAAGAGATCGGGCTATCGGCCACGATTCCCTCGCCGATCATCAAGTAGGCGCGCTGCTTTGCAAGGGAGACAATAACGTGCACGTTGTCCGGCGTCGCCTGTTTGAGCAAAGAGTGATTTACCATCAACGGTTCCTGGCGGCTGATGTAAGCCGACGCTTTGCGCATTTGCGGCATCGGCTTTGGTGATTTTGGTCCGAAAAGGCGGAACTGGGCGCTGATTGAAGAGGCAAGGGCCGTCAACAAAAGCGCGCAAAGAAGGGTGCGAAGTGTTCCCGGTCTAATATTAGCCGCCATTGTAGCTATTTACGCGCCGAAGCCAACCCGTTAACCACCGTGATTCATGGCGGTCGACCGGAGAATTCTGGACGCGGCGGGTCAAGACGACTTTGGCCGCGCGGGCGAATTCATCAGGCGCGCCTGAATCCGAAGTACCGTGCATCGCTTCCAGAACCTGAAGCAAACCCCATCCCTGCCCTTGATAACGCTCCGTGTGCAGGACGCCTTCTCCTTTAAAGTTGACGTAATCGATGAGGGCGTAGCATCCCTGTGGTGTTTTCGTCAGGCGTTCAAATTGTTGTTGCACGTTGCTTCGTTCGGCAGGCGCCGCTTCGGCCAGCATCTTAGGCAGAGCAGCTTCCAATCTGGAAACAAGAAACTCTGCCTGAAGATCGATGGTATCGACCAGAAACCGGCGCAACTGATTCATCTCAACTGTATTTTGCGCTTGCAGAAACTCGGCGCGCGAGTTCCAGGGACACGGCTGTACACGACCGACACCCAGAAGCAACGTCGGTAACGTCGCGCCGCGTTTCGATACGAAGCTTACCAGCTTCGGGAAACTTTCTTCGAACGGGCCTTGCCGTCCCTTCGGATACCAGATGAAGTGGCCGATGCCGAGCGATGCGAAATCTTCGGCCTGGTTCCATGAAGTCAGACCGGAAATTGTTCCACCACACTCATTTTGCCAGACTCTTTTTCCGACTCTTAAAGCGTCGTTGTGCGAGATCGTGATCGCCTGCGCCAGTTCCGGCCAAGCTGCAAACAGCCCGACGACTACGATTGCGAATCGCCAAACGGCGCCGCCGAATCGATGAAAAAGCTGTTTCCTTGACGGGTGGCATTTATCCATTAGCGTGCGGCTTTCTGCGGCGACCAATCTTAAACTAAAGCGGCGCGGAAACACGATCTTATGAAACGTTTTATTGTTATTGTCAGCGCATCCTTACTTGCATTCCCATTGTTCGGGCAAGACAAATCACCACAGCTCAAAGACCAAAAAGATAAGGTCAGCTACAGCATCGGCATGCAAATCGGATTTAATCTCGGCCGCCAAAAAGTGGACGTTAACCCCGATGTCCTGGCCGCCGGCATTAAAGACGCTATCGCCGGCAAACCGCAACTGACGCCTGACCAGGTTAAGGACATCATGGCGCAATTCGAAAAAGACATGGAACAGAAACAGAAACAACTAGGCGAAAAAAACAAAACGGAAGGCACGAAGTTTCTCGAAGAGAACAAGAAGAAAGCCGGTGTGAAAACGACTGCGAGCGGTTTGCAGTACAAGGTCGAGAAAGAAGGAACGGGAGCGCAGCCCAAAGCCACCGATATGGTGACGGTCAATTATCGGGGCACTCTGGTTGACGGAACGGAGTTTGACAGTTCGTACAAGCGCGGCCAACCGGCGACTTTTCCGGTTAACGGGGTAATCAAAGGATGGACGGAAGCGCTTCAACTAATGAAGCAGGGAGCAAAATATCAGTTGTTCATTCCCTCGAACCTCGCGTATGGCGAGCGTGCAATGGGCCCGGACATCGGTCCGAACTCGACCCTGATTTTTGAGGTCGAATTGCAGGATGTGAAACCGCCTCCGACACCTGCGCCACAGGGTTCTCCGAAGATTCCTCCTCCTCCGTCACCGGCACCAACTAAGAAGTAGTAGCGAGCGCCGATAATCAACCTGCCGGCGGGCAGAGGACTGCCCGCCTTACCAACATGACGTGGTAGGGTCGTCACCCTTATGCGCGCCGCGTCTGTTTCTAGCGGGTCGAAATGGATTCCCACTGCAACACCGGTGCATCGCCCCACAAACCTTCCAGGCTGTAGAAGGCGCGTTTGTCGCGATGAAAAATGTGAACGACCACCTGAAGATAATCGAGGACCATCCACTGGCTGGCGGGAAATCCATCAACTGCCAGTGGCCGCAGCGAATAGTCCTTGCGTAAGCGTGTCTCAATTTCGTTGGCAATCGCTTTGAGTTGAGGCTCAGACGTTCCCGAACAGATCACGAAGAAATCCGTGAAGCTCGAAATGCCGCGCAAATCCAATACGACAATGTCCTCCGCCTTTTTGTTCGAGGCGAGTTCAGCGCAGATTTTTGCTAGATTTTCCGACGTTATTGCGATTGCTCCCGATAAAGTTTTTTGCGCTGAACAATTTCTTCCACCGACTCTGGTACGAGATAACGAATCGATTCGCGTTGCGCGACTCTCCGTCTTATTTCGGTGGCCGAAATATCGATACGACGGTGGATCAACTGATAAGAATGTAAGGGTTGTTTTCCGGAGCGGTCGAGAACCACGAAGCGAACCGTCTTTTCCAGATCGGCGAAGCGATGCCACCGCGGCAGTTGCTCAACGTTGTCTTCACCGATCAAGCAGTAGATGGCCGCATCGCATTCACGTCGACGAATTTCCTCAACCGTATCGATTGTGTACGAAGGCGGCGGTCGCAGCAGCTCGCATTCATCCACTTCAAACTCCGGCTCGCCTTTAATCGCCGCTTTTAACATCGCTAACCGTACTTCGCCGCCCGCGACCGGAGCGGCCTTCTTGAGAGGGGAAATCGCCGCCGGCACCAGGATGACTTTGTCAAGACCGAGCGTCTCAATTGCGTCGCGGGCAAGAATCA
>QHQV01000336.1 GCA_003219945.1 Verrucomicrobiota bacterium
AGCATGAGCCCGGCGGGGCTCAATGGGCTTACCAGTAATTGTTCAAGTGTGCCGCGTTCGCGTTCGCGGACCAAAGCCATCGCCGCTGCAACTGTCGTCCCAATTTGCAAGACGACGCCGATCACGCCGGGCACGAAAAAATTCGGCGCTCGCATGGCCGGGTTGTAAAGCATCTGCGGACGAACATCGATCGGCATGCCGGTTCGGCCGGTGTCGCGCATGAGCGTTTCCATTGATTGCGTCAACGCCACACCGAGTCCGGTTTGAAGAGCTTGTAATGCCGTTGTGGAATTGGATCCGTCAACTAGCAATTCCACCTGTGCGGAGTGGCCCGCCATCAGTTCGCGGGTAAAGTTCGGCGGGATATAAAGCGCGGCGTACGCCGTTCCTTTGCGCATTTCGCTCTTCAATTGGTCCAGGCTTTGCACTTCGCCGATTACGCGAAAGCTCTGCGTGTTAACGAAGCGATCGATCAACAGACGGCTCTCGACCGTGCGATCTTCATTGAGAACAAGCATTGCCATGTGTTTCACGTCGTTGTCGAGCGCATAGCCGAACGCGACCATCTCGATCAACGGCGGGAAAAAGAAGAAAAAGAGAGTCAGCGGATCGCGCCAGACGACGATGAATTCCTTGAATAAAATTGCGCTAAGCCCTCGAAACGGTTTGTGTTTCATTTTCACATTGTTAGGCCAGTCATCCCGAGCGAAGCGAGGGACCTCGCAAAGCACGCAAAGTGGCCGAATTGTCTTCGATCATTGTTGCCTGCCTGTAGCCGCTGAAGCACGCGAGGAAGGTTTGAAATGTTGAAAAAGCATCGGGGATAAATCCGCCCACTTCGGATTCTTCGTTTCGACTAGTGCGTTCTTCTTCTCGCGGCGCCAGGCTTTGATTTCTTTTTCACGTGCGATCGCGTCTCGGGGATCATCGAAACACTCGTAATACACGAGTCGATTGACTTTGTAGGATTTAGTGAATCCTTCGATCTGTCCGCTCTGATGCTGCCAAACCCGGCGCGTTAAACTGTTTGTTATTCCCGTGTAGAGGACGACCCGGCTTTGGTTCGTCATCATGTAAAGGTAGAATGCCTTCATTCTAATTCGTGAGGTCCTTCGCTTCGCTCAGGATGACAATCATGTTATGCGGCCTTTTGGCGTTCAGCAGCGTGCTTGGCGGAAAGCTCGACAAACACGTCTTCTAGCGAAGGACCCATTTCATGAATCTCGGCATGAGCGACGCCGACTTTGCGCAGTTGTTCCTCAATCTGCGCGCGCTTGACTGTTTCATCGACGAGCAAATGCATCGATTGACCGAAGACTGTGGCGCTGCGGACTGCGGGCATCTCGTGCATGGCGTGGAGGGCTGTGGTTACGTGATCGCAGGTCACGTCAAGCCGGCGCGTTCCGGGTGGATTCACGTCCGGCAGTTTTTTCAAATCGTCGGGCTCACCGCACACGATCAATTTCGACAGGTAGATGTAGCCGACATGATCGCAGCGCTCGGCTTCATCCATGTAATGGGTCGTCACGAACAGCGTCATGCCTTTACCGGCGAACTCGAAAAGCAAATCCCACAGCTCGCGCCGCGCGACCGGATCGATGCCGGCGGTCGGCTCATCAAGGAAGAGCACACTCGGCCTGTGCATGAGCGAACAAGCCATGGCCAGACGTTGACGCCAGCCACCGGAGAGTTGGCCAGCGCGCCTGTCGATGTACGGTTCCACGTGCGTCGTGGCAATCATTTCCTCACGCCTCTGGTCTAATTCGCGACCGCTCAAGCCATAGAGTTTTCCGGCAAAGATGAGGTTCTCATTCACAGTCAACTCGTCGTAGAGCGAAAATTTTTGCGACATGTATCCGATCATTTCCTTGATCGGCTCTAAATCGCGCACGATGTCGTGGCCGCCGATTCGCGCCGTGCCCTCGGTCGGCTGCAGAATTCCGCATAGCATCCGGATCACGGTTGTTTTTCCCGAACCATTTGGGCCGAGAAAACCGAAGATCGATCCCTTCCCAACCGTAAACGAAACATGATCAACAGCGGTGAAAGCGCCGAACCGCTTCGTCAGCCGTTTCACTTCGATCATCGGCTCAGACATAGAGATCAATCAGGAAAACAGGAGTGTAGGGATGGGTTTCGCAGATTTTGGAGGATTTACGCCGGTTTTTATTGGCCTCTGCACACTCTGACATCTTCCCCTGTTTCCTGTGTTCCTACTTTCCTGATTCATTGATTCGAATTCCTCATTTTACATTCGGAAAATAAACGTCCGCTGCCATTCCGGCGCGTAAACGATCGTCGTCGCTCGGCAAACGAACCTTCACGCCGAATACCTGTTTGATGCGGTCAGCTACGGTTTGCACATTGCGCGGCGTAAATTCGGCCTGTCGATTGATCTGCTCGACAACGCCGTCGAAATCCGTGTGCGGAAACGAGTCCACGCGGACGCGTACGTGCTCGTCCAGCTTGATCAAACCCAGCCAAGATTCAGGGACATAAACACGCACCCAAAGATGTCCGGTCAATAACAGTGTGGCCGCCTCGCGGTTGGCCGGCAGCACATCGCCCACTTTTACGCTGAGCACCTCGAGAATGGAATCCGCTGGCGCGATGATCTGCATTTCGGCCAGCTGCGAATCGATGTCGGCAAGTTGCGCACGCGCCTGTGCGACGCGCATCTTCGCCGCCGCCACATTTTTCTCCTGCGCTTTCGCCGCGCTGTCGGAGCGCTCCGCGTCAGTGGACGAAACGACTCTGCGCTTCAGCAATTCTTGCTGGCGTCCCGCATCGTCCCGCAGGAACACCAGTTGCGCTTCTTGCGCGTCCGCATCGTGAAGAGCCGTATCGATTTGCGCAGACGCAAGATCGCGACGCGCTCGCAGCTCTGACGCATCCAATTGCACGATCACCTGACCTTCGTGCAAGCGATCGCCTTCCCACGCCAAAATTTTCTCCACGCGGCCGCCAGAGCGTGGGCCGACGTGTGCTTCGTCGACCTCGATCGTGCCCGAGACGGCGTTCTTTCGAGTGTCGCAGCCGCCCAACAAGAGCAGCAACGCGAGAGCTCCCGCCGGGCCAAGTGATCGTGCACAATGCCTAACGAATAATGCGCGCATGTTTTCTCCCTCTTGGTGTAAGCGCACCTTGGAGAACAATTCTCAGGATCCCGGCGAAACCTTCCTTCGGCATCATCCCGAGTTTTTCCATCTTCGCCGGATTCATGATCGCCTGAACAATCGCCAGTAAAATCTCGATAATAAGGTTCGCGGGAACGTCCTTTCGCACCATTCCCGCCCGTTGCCCGGCGAGGAGAAGATTTCCGAAATACCGCTGAAACAATGCAGCCCGGCGGCGCTCGATGACTTGAAACACTTGCGGCGCTTTCTGGCGCATATCACGCACGAACGGCGGTTTAATCTCATCCAATTCGCGTTGCGTGCCGGCCAGCAACTCGCGCAAAGTCGCCGGAAAATCGTGCGGTTGTGCACGCGTCACTTCTTTCAGCATCGTCTCCACACCTTGGAATTTATCGGCCAGCACAGACTCGAGCAGGTCGATCTTGCCCGGAAAATGAGCATAAAGTGTCTTTTTGCTGATCCCCAATTCCTCCGCCAAATCGTCCATGGTCACGTTGCGGAATCCGTGACTGAAAAAGTGCGCCCGCGCCGCATCCACTATTCGTTGTCGAATAGACGCGTTCTTTCGGCTTACCGATCGCGATTTGTTCCTGCCCTTCATTTAGTGTGGTTTGGCAGCCGTGGCTCCAGGTATTCGACCACGCTCGATCGTTTGTTTTACGCCCGTATCGGAGCGCCACTGCGTCATCGGCTGTCGTAAGGGGTTAGGCATTGCAGGGTATCGCGCAACGATTGTGGTCACCGTGGAAACTAGTATAGTATATTTAGTTTCCCCACAACAAATACTTTTACGTTCATTCTTTTTGTTCACCTGTTTTCCGCAGCCAACGTAGTCACACACGATGTCGCAGGCCACGCGTTGAATACTTATCGCGATTTGGCAAACAGGACGGTCGATCCCCAGGGTTTGCTAGCACCGCACAACCGAACAGTTCTAGGCAAAAGGCTGCCGCCCGACTAAAAGCAAACGTTGTGAATCTCAAGACTGCAGCAGTAGTATTTCGTTTTCTTGCGCTATTGAGCCCGGGACCGCCAGCGCGGCCGATCTGCACCCGATCATTGCATCGAGCCAGGCTACTTTTTCGGCTGAAGCGAAAACGGGAGATGGATCAAGGCTGTCCCACCGACAAGATCGACTGGCAAGAAGACAGCTTACCAGGGTTTACAGCCTAACGAGCCAGGCAGGCCAAATCACCGCAGGCAAACCAAAATCTGTCGACGAACGGTGCCCTAACACATTGAAAGTCTCGCTCTCGTCGAAACCCAAGATGGCGTGATCGGATTGGCCGCGACATGGAACGCGTTGCCGAGGAACCCCCTAATCGCTGATGCCACTCACTCGTTTTACGCGGACGCAGTCCGCGATTTTTTGAAAAGCCGAGGGATCGACCATCCCCAAGTGCGAATCACACGGATTCTGCGCGCCGATTTGGACCGGGATGGCCAAGAGGAAGTGCTGATCAGCGCGACAAATTATTTCACCGAGGACAAATCGGACCATTCAGCAGCGCCGTTCCCCGAGGCCCCCAATTCACGCTCCGCAGGGTGGAAGTTATTCCATCTTCATCTTGCGGCGCGTAGTCGACGGGAATGTTCAAACGAAACTTTTAGCGGGTGACGTCTAGGCGAAACCGGATGACTCTGTTGCGCCGGAATGTATACAACCTCGCTGCAGTCCTTGATCTGAATGGCGACGGAAAACTCGAGTGATCGTCCACTCGTTTTACTACGAAGGCGGCCAAACGACCATCTACCGCTGCCAACCGGATAAGATCGAAGCGGTGCTCTCGGTCGAGTGCGGGGCCTGAGAGAGCCGTTGGCACGCAAATTTGCTGGGCGAAATACGCGCATCGTTTTACTAAGGAGTCGTGGAATTGCTCAGTGCGCTGAAGAAACATTTCGGCTACGACCAGTTCCGCCCGTTACAGCGGGAAATCATCGACGATGTACTCGCCGGGCGGGACGTGTTTGTGCTGATGCCGACGGGCGGAGGGAAGTCGCTTTGTTTTCAGTTGCCAGCATTGATGCGCGATGGGCTAACGATCGTGGTGTCGCCGCTCATCGCGCTAATGAAAGATCAGGTTGATGCGTTACAGACCAGCGGTATCCCCGCAACGTATTTGAATTCAACGCTGGATCGGGAAGAGGCAAAGGCGCGATGGCGCGGCTTGCATCGCGGTCACTATCGAATGCTCTACGTCGCGCCGGAACGGTTGATGTTGGACGCGTTTCTGGAGCGCGCGCTTAACTGGGACATTGCGCAATTCGCCATCGACGAAGCGCATTGCATCAGCGAATGGGGCCACGATTTCAGGCCGGAGTATCGCGAGCTCAAAAAGCTACGAAAACATTTACCCGATGTCCCGATTATGGCGCTTACCGCCACGGCGACCGAACGCGTGCGCGCCGATATCATCAAAGAATTAAAATTGCACGACCTGCGCGCTTACGTGGCCAGCTTCAATCGTCCGAACCTGACGTACCGCGTAATCCCCAAAACGACGGCTTACGAACAACTTCTGGCGTTCATTCGCAGCCGGCCTAACGACAGCGGCATCATTTATTGTGCGAGCCGCAAGAGCACTGAATCGCTCGCACGAAATTTGAACGAGGACGGCGTAAGCGCGAAGCCGTATCACGCGGGGCTAACGAATGCGGAACGCACAAAACATCAGGATGCATTCTTACGCGACGACGTTCGCGTCATCACTGCCACGATTGCATTCGGAATGGGCATCAATAAACCAAACGTGCGTTTTGTTGTGCATTACGACCTGCCGAAAAATCTGGAAAGCTATTACCAGGAAACCGGACGCGCCGGACGCGACGGATTACCCAGCGAATGCGTATTGCTTTTCAGTCCCGGCGATGTTGCCAAGCAGTTGCATTTCATCGACGAAAAAACCGAGAAGGAGGCGCGTATCGCCCGTGCACAGCTTCAGCAGATGGTCCATTACGCGGAGACGCGCGAATGCCGCCGTGCGACACTTCTCGACTATTTCGGGGAAACATATGCAGCCAAGCGTGACGACGTCGGCGATCAGACACTGCCGCTATCGGTTTCGTGTGAGAGTTGCGATAACTGTTTGCAACCGCGGGAGACGTTCGATGGCACAGTGCAGGCGCAAAAATTGCTTTCCTGTGTCTATCGCATCCACGCCAGGCACGGATTCGGATTTGGGTTGGGTCACGTTGTCGATGTCCTCCGGGGCGCAGACACGGAAATGATCAGGCAACGAGGTCACAACGACCTGTCCACTTACGGCATCGGCGGCGAATTGAAACGAGGTGAATGGCAGGCGATCGGTCGCGAACTATTGCGGCTGAGGCTGGTCGAATGCGCACCGGGCAAGTTTGCGACGTTGTCGCTTACGCCCGCCGGTCTGGAGGCATTGCGAAAGCGGACATCGATCGTTTTGACCAAGCAAATCGAAATCGCAGAGAAAAGCGCGCGGATCAAGCCGGGCACGATCGAATGCGACGAAGTATTATTTGAGCGCTTGCGTGCGTTGCGTCGCCAACTCGCTGACGACCGCGGGGTGCCTGCTTACATCATCTTCTCGGATGTATCGCTCCGCGAAATGGCGAGACAATATCCGACGAATTCAACCGAGTTCCGCCGCATTCCCGGAGTAGGCGAACAGAAATTGAAAAGTTTTGGCGAGGCGTTCCTGAGCGAAATCAAGAGCCATTTGGCCGCAAATCCTCGCCGAACATTTCCTGAAGACGGCAACGTTCCAGGCTTGAAACGGCCTTCTCGATTGACCAAAAATGAGCGGCAATGATTGGAGGTCGATAGATGCGGAAGACTACGGTCGACAAAAC
>QHQV01000337.1 GCA_003219945.1 Verrucomicrobiota bacterium
ACCTTGGAATGCCGTCTCCTGAAACGTGAAGGGGACTCGGTCATCGGTTACCAACGGCTCTCACCGAAGATTTGTGAGGACCGCGACTACACACTGCGCGTCTCGAAAAAGTCGTGGCCCGGCCCGAAAGGCTTGACGTATCTCAGTCAATGGGAGACGGCGAACGAAATGGGACCCCCGGAACAAAAAGGCGTTGTCCGGCTGAAAGTCTGCAATGGCACTTGGCTGCTTGAGCCCGATGGGGCGGCAAAAACCCGCGCCACATATTCCATTTACTCCGACACTGGTGGTTTTGTCCCGGCGTTCATCGCCAATCACGCCAGCCTGACGGCAATAAAGAAGTTGTACGCGGCTATCGGGAAGCAGGTAAAGGAACCTAAGTACGCGGCGGCTTCGCAGGGGTCACCGGCGGCTGCCAAGCCCTAGCGAAATCTTTTTCGCGAATAACCGGCGCGAGTATTGTCTCTCCGCATGAGAGCGAATTTCTTCCTGTTTCTAGTCGTAAGCGCCGCTGCGCTTGTGCTGAGCGACGCCACTTTGGCCGAGAGCGCGCCTGACACTCCAAAGAAACCTGTTGCCACCGAATACCATGGAGTAGCCGTGGAAGATCCCTATCAGTGGCTCGAAGGTGACGACGACTCTCAAGTGAAAGCGTGGTCCGACGCGCAGAACCAGCAAACACGCAAGTATCTCGACAGCTTTCCCGATCGGGCGGCGATTGAAAAACAGTTCCAAGAGTGGTACGCGAAAACTTCGCCGAGCTATTTCTCGCTCGTCTCGCGGCCCGGAGTTTTGTTCGCGATGAAGTTCCAGCCGCCGAAACAACAGCCCCTGTTAGTGACGCTCGCGTCGGCGGACGATCTTAAATCGGAAAAAGTAGTGCTCGATCCGAACGTCCTCGACACGAAAGGCACGACTGCGATCGACTGGTTTGTACCATCGTCGGACGGCAAATACGTCGCCATGTCACTTTCCAAAGGTGGCAGCGAAGACGGCACACTTCACTTTTACGAAACTGCGACGGGCAAAGCGTTGCCGGACACGATTGCGCATGTCCAATATCCCACGGCAGGCGGCAGCGCGGCTTGGAACGCAGATGGCACCGGGGTTTATTACACGCGCTTTCCCCGGAAAGGCGAGCGGCCGGACGCTGATCTGAATTTTTATCAGCAGATTTACTTTCATAAGCTCGGCACACCCGACACAAAAGACACATATTCAATTGGCAAAGACTTCCCAAGAATCGCGGAGATCACCCTCGCTGCGTCACGTGACGGCAAATACATTCTCGCGACTGTAGCGAACGGCGATGGCGGGGACTTCGCGCATTATCTGCTTGGGCCAGATGGAACGTGGAAGCAGATCACGCAGTTTAGCGATCAGATAAAACTTGCGCGCCTCGGGCGCGATAACGCGCTTGATCTGCTTTCGCGCGCGGATGCGCCGCACGGAAAGATTCTTCGTCTGCCGCTGGATGTGCCGGAATTGAAAAATGCCGCGGAGATTGTTGCTTCCGGGGAACCGGTTATCGAGCAGATCGTGCCGAGCACAGATGCTCTCTATGTTGCCGATCTGCTTGGAGGACCATCGCAAATCCGGCGCTTCGATCTGAATGGCAAGAATGAAACCACGGTCTCGACCCCTCAAATCTCTGCTGTGCAGGAATTGCTCGCGCTCGAAGACGGGTCGCTCCTGTTCCGCGACGTGAGCTATACCGACCCGGCGGCGTGGTTCCATTGTCTTAATGGGAAAACCGAGCCGGTGAAGACGGCCCTGCAGAGCACGTCCCCTGTCTCGTTTGCTGACATTGAAGTGCGGCGCGAGTTCGCCACTTCAAAAGACGGCACGAAAATTCCACTGAACGTCCTTTATCGAAAAGGAATGAAGCGCGACGGAAACAATCCGACGCTGCTCTACGCGTACGGCGGCTACGGAATCAGCATGTCGCCCAGTTTTGATTTTACGCGGCGGCTTTGGTTCGATCGCGGCGGCGTTTACGTGGTGGCAAACATTCGAGGCGGTGGCGAGTTCGGCGAAGAATGGCACAAGGCTGGCAATCTCACGAAAAAACAAAACGTTTTTGATGATTTCGCGGCTGCTGCCGAATACTTGATAAAAGAGAATTACACGCGTCCTGGAAAGCTCGCGATTCAAGGTGGAAGCAACGGCGGCCTTTTGATGGGCGCCATGATCACGCAGCATCCTGAGTTGTTCCGGGCAGTAGTTTCCGCCGTGGGTCTTTACGACATGCTGCGCGTGGAGCTGGCTCCGAACGGTGCATTCAATGTGACCGAGTTCGGCACGGTTAAAAATCCCGAGCAATTCAAGGCGCTTTACGCTTACTCACCCTATCATCACGTTGTGGACGGAACGAAATATCCTGCCGTTCTAATGATGACCGGCGCAAACGATGGACGGGTGGCGCCGTATCACTCCCGCAAGATGACAGCGCGCCTGCTTGCCGCGAACAAATCGGAGAACCCGATTCTTTTGCGAACCAGCTCCAGCGCGGGCCACGGTATCGGCACTGCATTGAGCGAGCGCATCAAACAGTCGGCCGACATTTACGCTTTTCTGTTTGGGCAACTCGGGATGACAGGCAAGCGAGGTGATTAGTTATAACGGTTACAAGCGTTACAGGCAATTTTGTAACTATCGTAACGAGTAACCTGGTGCCCTTCCGAAGGAAACTGCTGATTCTTGCCGCCGCGATTGCGATTTTTTTTGTAATCGCAAGCGCGTTGGGCATGGCGTTGTTCTTCAGTCCGCTGCTCACTCGTTACGTGGAAGGTGACGCCTTCCGTGTCGCGATGGAGGAGGAAACGGCAAAGGGGTTGCATTTTCCTCGGGCGCGTTATGCGCCGATTCGACGGACCGGCGTATTGACGGCACACAGCGAAAGTTTCGAAGCCGACAGTGGACAGAAAGCAATGAAGTCACTCGTCGCTCACGGCGTCACTGCCAAGTTCGACCCGTGGGGCGTATTAGTGCGGCAGTGGAGACTTGATGGTGTAGAGGTGCAATCCGGCGACGTGGAGATCCAGATTTACGAAGCTCATCCAGAACCAGTGAGAGCGAAGCCGTGGTTCGCCATCTTTTTGCCCAATAGAGTTTACCTGAAGAAAATTCATTCGGACCAGGCGAATATCACCTGGCGATTTCGCGGTGAACAAGCGGGCTTCTTCGGAACCCAACTGCTGATCACTCCGAACGGCCGGGATTTCAATTACGTTGCGACAGGCGGCAGATTGAAAATGCCGCCGGTTCCCGATCTAGAGCTTCGCCGAACACACCTCCTAATCACGAAAACGCTTTTGACTCTGTATGATCTCGATCTTGCATCCGATTCACAGAGCGATCAAAGCATTCGGGCGCAGGGCCACGCGGGCGTCGGCCAGGACAAAAGCATTGAGGCAAAAGCGAACTTCAACTCAGTGCCCATTCGCGGATGGTTGCCAGCGGAATGGAAAGGCCGTCTCAAGGGCGGCGCTTTCGGCGATATTCACTGGACCGGAAAAGATCCAAAGCTGGAAAGTTCATCCGGTGGAGGTTCATTGCACATTCAGAACGGGCGAGTCGACGATGTTCCGCTTTTGAACAAACTCGCGGAGCTTGCCCGGAAGAAATCATTTGAACGTTTGGACCTCAACGAATGCTCGCTCGCTTTTGCGTGGCGTTATCCAGAGATCGAGATCAAAGACATCACCATCGAGGAGAAGGGCAAATTCCGGATCGAAGGAGAAATTTCCGTCAACCGCCGGCTTTTGCGAGGCACGGTTAGACTTGGGCTTGCGCGCGAATATCTGGATTGGCTGCCGAATCCCCAGGGGGTGTTTAGCCGACATTCCGGCGGTTACCTGTGGACGGACGTACATCTATCCGGCACGATTAATGAACCGCGGCAAGACCTCAGCCAGCGCATCATCGAACTTTTCAACGAATCGCCAGGCGCTTATCTCAGCCTGATGTTTCGGCAGTTCGGCGATTGGCTGAAGAAAACATTTGGAGGCGATTAATCGTGACGTAACAGAAGCATCCTGGGTTGTTGTGTCGTGCGACCTTCCAAGCTCGCATCGGAGGACGGTCAATCACTTCTGCCCTCGGACCTGTGATCTCTGGCTTCTCCTGCTTCTAACATGCGAATGCGTTTGTCGATGAATGGCAAACGGATCGTCAGGGTAAGACCTTTGCCCTGACTGCTCTCGATGGAGAGCTCGCCGCCGTGCTCGCGCACGATGCGTCGGACGATCAATAATCCAAGCCCACTGCCGGATGTTTTGGTTGTGAAATAAGGCTCAAATACACGGCTCAAATTTCCCGCCGACATGCCGCCACCGGTATCGACAAAGCGGACGATCACATGCGTATCGGTCAGATCGGTCCGAATGCGCAACGTGCCGCGGCGGTGCATGGCTTCGACACTGTTTTTGATCACGTTGTAAAATGCTTGCTTCATCTGATCGCGATCGAGCTGAAGCGATGGCAGATCCGAGCGCAGTTCTTGTTCAACGACTATCCCGCGGTCCTGAAGCTCAGGCGTAAAAAAGCGAACGGCTTCCTCGACAATTGTGTTTACATTTTGCGGCCGCAGTTGCGGACGTGACGGCCGGATAGCTTTCAAGAATTGCGTGACGATGGAATCCAGCCTATTGACTTCAGAACGGGCGACCTCGATCGACTCTTCGAGCGCCGCTTTTTCACCATCGTGGAGCTTTTGCACGCTGCGCTCCATCAATTGCAAATGAATGTGCAGTGAGTTGAGCGGATTACCGATTTCATGCGCGACACCTGCAGCCAACAACATCAGCGCATTGAAACGTTCCGATTCAATTGTTTCCTGGGCCGTGCGGCGGCTTTCAGTGATATCGCGCAGGATCATGACATGCCCAACCTCTTCCGCTGTAGCTGGGATCGTTGATCCCGGTTGGGCCCCACCATCGTTGCCGGCAACAATCCGGCCGGAGTCAACGCCTCCGGCTACAGTCGGTTCGCGCTGCTCTATCACCAACGGAACAACGTAAAAATTGATGAATCGATTTTGCGGATAGAAGATTTCCATGTCGTGGCTGACAGGGCCGCCGCTTCTGGTCAGCGATTCCCAGGCGAGACCGCGAATACGTTCGTCGAGCCGTTTGCCGATTGCTTCGCTCGGCTCGAGCCCAAACACTCCACATGCTGCATCGTTGAGATAAGTGATCCGGGCTTTCGAGTCCGTTACGATGATGCCTTCCTGGATGGCATTGAACACCGTTTCCAGAAACCCTTTCTCCTGCGCCAGGCGGAGGAAGTAGTTCTGCACGTCTTCCGGGCCGATGCGGCCGAGGCGCTCGATGAGTTTTTCAAGAAAGCCCGCTTTCATAAGCTTACGTTACGGTTGAATGCGCGAAGCATTGAAGCATTGCAACGAATAA
>QHQV01000338.1 GCA_003219945.1 Verrucomicrobiota bacterium
TGCCGACGAAACCTTTCGGCGTGATTCCGACGATTGTGAACGGACGGCCGTTAACGAGTAACTGCGAACCGACCACGCTTGGATTGAGATCGTGTTTCTGCCAGTAACTGTAACTAACGATCGCGACCGGCACGTTGTGACCCGGCGTTTCCTCTTCCGGTAAAAAAGTGCGGCCTCGCGCCAGCGGAACACCGAGCACAGAGAAATAGTTCGAGCTGACGATGGCGGCGAACGCGCGGCGGGTATCGCCCTTTTGACCCAAGCCAATCAGCGCGAGGTTGAAACTCATTGCATCGCTGAAGACCGCGTTCTGCTCGCGGATGTCGAGATAAGTCGGATAAGAAAAACCACGAAATTTGTTCGGATCTTTCTTATCCTGGGAAAAGAGCTGCACCATTTCATGCGGCTTGGCGTAAGCAGGTGGCGCAAAGAAAAGCGTATTTACCAGGCTGAACACGGCCGTGTTCACTCCAATGCCGAGTGCAAGCACCGTGACCGCCGCAATCGTGAACCCTGGTGCCTTAAATAACTGTCGAACAGCAAATCTAAGGTCCTGAACCACGTTGGGTGTTCCTACGCTGCAATTCGATCTTCGACGACGCGACCATCAAACAAATGCACCGTGCGATCTGCGTGCTGAGCGAAACGCTCGTCGTGCGTAACCATGCAAATCGTCGCGCCGCCCTGATGCAGTTCGCGGAGCAGATGCATGACAGCTTCGCCGTTATGCGAATCGAGGTTACCGGTCGGCTCGTCGGCTAGCAGAATCGCCGGTCTGCCGGCAAGCGCGCGCGCAACCGCAACGCGCTGCTGTTGACCGCCAGAGAGCTGACTCGGCAGGTGTTTTGCTCGATGCGCCATGCCCACTCGCTCCAGGGATTCGGTGACTAGTGCTTTGCGGTCACTCGCACCCGTACCGCGATAGGTGAGCGGTAATTCGACGTTCTCAAAAACCGTGAGGTCGCCAATCAAATTAAAACTTTGGAAGATGAAACCAATTTCGCGGTTACGGACGCGCGCTCGCTCCGCGAACGAAAGATTCGCGACCTCGTGACCTTTCAGCGCGTAACTGCCATCGGAAGGAGTATCCAGCAGACCGAGAATCGAAAGCAGCGTCGTCTTGCCGCAACCTGATGGTCCTGCGATGGAAACATATTCGCCCTCGCGAATATCGAGATGAATTCCCGAAAGCGCGTGCGTCTCTACTTCGTCAGTGAGAAACACTTTGGTTACACTGGCGAGCCGGATCAACGGTGCGTAGCCGTTTCCATCGAACTCGTTGGTTGATTCCTCTGCAGTTAGTTCAGTCGATTTCATGTTGTTTATTGCTTTGATGTTTTAAATCAGAAATCAGATTCAGAAATCAACGCTTAGTTCAGTCGAATTCTGTCGTGTGCGTCCCACGCGCTGGTGTCAGAAAGGATGACCTGATCTCCGGGTTGGAGACCGTCTAAAATCTGAATGGTGTTTACGGAACTCTTGCCCAGCTTGACCGGAGTACGAACGGCTTCCGAAGTGCCGCTTACAATTTTGAACATGCCGACGGTGTTGTTCTCCTGGCCGAACGCCGGACGGCCGACGAAAATTACGTCATCGAGGTGCTCGAGCTCGATTGTTCCATCAACGCTGAGATCGGGCCGCGCGCCCTTCGGCAGCGCCTGATCAAACGCGACCTCCACATTGACCGTCCCCTGCTCTACGGCGGGATCAACGCGCGTGACGTGGCCATTCGCGACACCGTTGCGAGTGTCGATCACAGCTTTCTGACCAATCTGAATGTCCTTCGCCTGAGTCTCAGCGATCTTGACCTGCGCTTTCAGCTTCGTCGGGTCCGCGACGCGCGCGAGGTTATCGCCGATTTTCAGGCGCTGTCCGATTTGCACAGGCAACTGTTGCAGGACTCCAGACATGCCGGCGCGTACATGCAGCGCTTCCACCTGGTCAGCCTTCAACCTGGCAAGTTCTTTGGCCTGGTCGACCGCGGCCTGCTTCGACGCTACTTGTGGATCAATCGACTCGTGCGCAAACTGCAGCCGCTTTTGTTCGATCTCATTGCGATTTGCCAGTTCGGCCTCTTTTACTTTTGACGTTTTGTATTGCAGCTCGGCAACCAAACCGTTTTTTGCCAACTGATCGTTGGTCTCGCGCTCCATCTTCGCCTGCTCGTAATCTGATTTAACTTTCGCTGTAGTTGCTTCCTGATCGAGCAACTCGCGCTGTAATGTCGCGCGCAATGTAGTTAGCTCCGCTTCTGCGGCAGTGGCTTTGGATTGGGCGTCGTGCGCAGCTTGTTCGAGCTCAGGACTGGTCATTTCCAAAATCACCGAGTCCGGTTCCACATGCGTCCCAGGCCAGATATTTATTTTCTCCACCCGCCCCTCGGTGTTTGCCGGAATCCAGCGAATGTCTTCAGGAACGAGAGTGCCGAGGCCGCGTACCTGTCGCACCATCGGACCGCGTTTAACGGTGTCGACCCAAACCGTCGACCGATCGACGCTCGGCACGGCGGGTTTCAAGCGAGAAATTGCGATTGTCGCCAGAATCAAACCCAACGCGGACGCCGCGATAATCATGATGCGACGCTTGCGCTTTTTAGCAGCGACGCCTGTGCGCGGCACGTCCATCGAGGAAAGATTCGGCGCAAAACCGGCCGGACGCACAATTGTTTGGTCTGTTGGTTTTCGGTCTGGAATCACGGTTTTCGTTTGGGTCAGAACAGAGGAAGAACGTTAAGGAGGTGGAGCACCGCGGATATCCCGGTCGCAATCGGCATGATGGTCATGCCAATGAGCGCGGTGAACACAGCCGCTTCGCTGAGGAATTCGCGGTTCGCTTCAGCGTCGAAGTAATCGCGAGTGATGTCGCGCAATGATTTCGATGTCTGAACGCATGGCGCGCTTGAACCGTTGAGGATCGGCGCGTGATAATGATAAGCGACGAGCGGAAACTTGCGCGTGCTCGGGTGGGTCTTTGGCAATGGTTTCATTTTTTAGCTCCTATAGTGAGAGGTGTTTGGCATGTTTATTGGATTCAAAAATAATCGTGATCTTCCTCCGGCTGTTGCAATGGCCATGCCAGCCAGAAAACAAAGTCATAAGCGGCTGATGCTCAGTAATTAAACTTTGTCGATCTTTTCGGCGGGCTTGTTTGGCTTATCCGCTTGTGGGATTCCGTCGTCCCAACTTTGGGACGGTTTTGGAGTGCAGCCACGTATCGCCAGCTTTTAAAGCGCGAATGTGTTCGCGCAGTCCAAAAATTATTTCGGCAGGCGCAGCAAAGCTTGCACGCCCTGGCGATCCTCTCGGTTCATGAGCACCAGAGTGCCGTCGTGGGCTTCGGCAATTTGACGGCTCAATGGGAGACCAATTCCCGAGCCGTCTGGCTTCGTAGTAAAGAACGGAACGAAGAGATTGGCGGGGTTCATGATGCCGGGACCTTCGTCTTCAACAACGATCTCAACGCAATTTCCTTTCTCCCGCCATCCAAGCGTGACGTTTCCATGCGTTTCAAGCGCGGCATCAACAGCGTTGTGCACCAGGTTGATCAGCGCTTGCTCAATCTGCGCCGCGTCTGCGCGAATAGTCGCTCGCGGACCCGGCCGGACTTCAACCTTGAGCCTGGGTTCCAAATCGACAACACGTTGTACCAGCTTGGCAAGATCGATGTTTTGTTTTTGAGGCGGCGGAAGTTTTGTCAGCCGCGTGTAAGCTTGCAGGAAACGGCTCAGCGAATCGGCGCGCGAGGCGATGGAGTTCAACCCGGAGCTTGCATCATCTTTCCAGTCCGTTGGGAGAGGCTCGCGCCGCAACAGCGATTCCAAACTGGCCGCAAGTGACTTGATCGGCGCCAACGAGTTGTTCATTTCATGGCCAAGCACGCGCACGAGTCGCTGCCATGCCCGGCGTTCCTCTTCGCGCAGCGTGCGGCTCAGATCCGTCAACACGAGTAATTCGTGCGGTAAACCCTGTTCGCGAAATGTGCTCCGGCGAATGCCCCAACGGCCCGATCCCCCTGGGAAATTCAGCGTCAGCGGCTCGTCATCGCCCGCACCGAAACAAGCTCGCAAGCCAAGTTCCCGCGCGGTTTTGCCTAACAACTTGTCCATTGGTCGCCCCAGCAAAGTCTCACCGGCGCGATTGATCAGGCGGAGACGCCGTTCGGGATCGAAGGTGAAAATCGCCACATCGATTTCGCTCATGATCGTGCGCAGCAGCGCGGTGGCTTCAAAGGCGCCCAGGCGCTGCTGACGCAAGGTTTCGCCGAGCGAATTCACTTCGAGCAGGACTTCGCCCAACGCAGTACCTTCGCGAGCGCCTCTCGCGCGGATGGAGTAATCGCCCTCCCGTAATGCCGCGAGCAGGTTAGAAAGAGTTTGCAATGGACGAACCGCGTGCTCGCGAGTGCTCAAAATGAATGCAGCCATGCAGCCAACAATCACAATCGTAAGTGTCCACTGTACTTTCGACGTGTGATCGCCGAACCAAAGGAGCGCAAGCGCAATGACGATTGCAGGCGCGGCCGCCAGAAACGTGAGCCAGGTCAGCTTTCCTTCGTAGGAAAGCCGGCGTTTTTTGCGCGGGCGAGTCATGCGTGCTCGCCGCGTCCGGGTCGCGCACACGTCTCGCGTGTTGGTTTCGGCGTCGCGCCGAAACAATCTTTTGTTATGCGTCGCAGCATTGGCCATTCCGAATGTGAAAGAAAAGTTCGCGATCGCGAGGACGCGCTCGCCAGCACGCGAGGGCGCGTGCGCTCCCCAGATCACAAACCATATTGTTGCAGACGCCGGTAGAACGCGCTTCTGCTCAACCCGAGTGCCTCTGCGGCCTTACGGGCGTTGCCGTTATTTCGAGCCAAAGCTTTCTTGATCAGAAAAGCTTCCACGTCTTCGAGACTCATCTCCTCAACATTCCGCGATTCAGAACTGCCGGTCGTTAGGCCGAGATCGGCTGCGCGAATTTGCCGGTCTTTCGTCATTAGCACGGCGCGCTCCACAACGTGGTCGAGCTCGCGGATGTTTCCAGGAAACCGATGCTGCAGCAGGCGCTCGCGCGCGCTTTCATCAAAACCGCCAACCTGTTTGCGATAACGCTCTGTGTGTTGACGAAGAAAGCTGTTCGCCAGCGGCATGATGTCCTCGCGTCGATCGCGCAATGGCGGTAATTCGATCTCAATCGTATTTAGCCGAAAAAGGAGGTCCTGCCGAAAGCGACCGGCTGCAATCTCACTCTCCAGATTTGCGTTTGTTGCGGAGATGA
>QHQV01000339.1 GCA_003219945.1 Verrucomicrobiota bacterium
TCTCATCCATGAACAGCGTGCTCTCGTCGGCGAGCTCGAAACGCCCTGCCCGATCCGTTTTTGCGTCAGTAAACGCGCCTTTCACGTGACCAAATAGTTCGCTCTCAAATAATGTCTCTGACAGGCCGCCCATATTGACGGTGATCATCGTTCGGGCCGTGCGCGGCGAAAGAGCGTGAATCGCCTGCGCAATCAGACTTTTCCCTGTGCCGTTTTCTCCGGTAATCAGCACGTTGGCGTCCGATGGCGCGACGCGAGAAATCATTTCAACGACAGGCTGCATTGTTGGGGATTGCGCGA
>QHQV01000340.1 GCA_003219945.1 Verrucomicrobiota bacterium
CAAAAAGCGCGCCACGTAAAGCTGCGCGGGAGTGTGCGCAATTGCGGTGAGCGCGGTCAGCAATCCGGATACAATCATCGTGGCGCAAAGCATCCCGCGCGCGCTCCATCGTTGAACCAGCATCGCGCCCGGTATTTGTAGGGCCACATAGCTGAGGAAGAAAATGCCGATTCCCAAGCCGAACACGCGATCGTCGAACCCAAGGTCGCGCGCCATTCCAATTGCGGCGTAGGCCACACTCGTGCGGTCGAGATAGTTGGTGACGTAAAGGAGGAAAACAAACGGAAGCAACCGAAGCGCAATATGGTGGCGTGTGCGGCCGGCAAAGTCGGCTGCAGCAGGCGCGGTCGCACGTGAGGGAACTCCGGTCATCTGAGATGCCTTCGCGAAATTACTGGAACCCGCCGGACTATAGCCGAGTTGCAGAATTGACCAGACGAAATACGGCGCGGTGCGGGAGACACATCAACGCACTCAGGCTGGTCGTGATTGTTACGATTTGTTTGGCTGCGGCTTGTATAAATTTTCACTCTCGACGTTGAAAATTCGATTCCAGCGTGCGCGATAATTCTCGAACGCGATCTGCGCGCTCAATTGCATCAGTTGTTCTTCGGAAATTGATTCCGCAAACGCGCATACAAATACAAAGCATATGCATCTCCACGCGACAGCGCAGTCGTGGGCAAGTGATCGTCGGCCGAGTGCAGAATGTTGGCCGGAAGATCGTGTAGTTCGATGGACCTCGAATTCCATGCCGCATCAAGTACTGTTTGCAAAGCGCCTTTGTCTCGCTCGGGCCAGTTCTTAAGGCCGCGCGCGCTGCAACGAAAAAGCTGCGGGCAACCGAGTGGGATATTCCCACATTATGCTGTCGCGTATCGTGTGGTGCTTGCCTAACCGCTGGTCCAGGTTCGCGGCCATCGTTCCAAAGTGTAAACAGGGTCTTTCGGAATTTGCACATCAAACAAACGACGCCGTTACAACACATTCGAACCAGGAAAACAGGAATCGAGGAAAGGGATTTCCGAGATAGAAGGTAAAGCGGCGAGGGCAGCAGCGAAGGAGCGAGGGCAGCGACTGAGTTTTAATTCAGGAGAAAACGTGCTGTAGAGTCCAGCGAAGAAGGTTACGATTATGAGCTCGCGCGAAGCGGTGTAGTGGCGGCTGGCCGGTAGCGAACGCTTTCGGAGTGTCAGCCGCACAAAGGGTTGCTCTGCGCGCCGGGGAGCAATAACGGGGCCCGCATTTCCCGGTTTTGGAAAAACCGTCAGTTTACGGCACAACATCTAGGGTCCGACACGTTGCGGCTCCGGCAGATAGAAAAAGAGAATCCCGAGAATCAAATAGACGGAGAGAAGTTGAACGCCTTCGATCCAGTTCGTCTCGCCGTCTTCGCTGATCTGAAACAGAATGTAGACCGAGGCCACGACCGCCAAAACTTCGGGCACGGTGAATTCCAGGTCCATCGGCCGCCCGAAAAGATACGACAGAAAAATCAGCACGGGCGCGACGAAAAGCGCGATTTGCAGACTGGAGCCGATGGCAATGCCAACGGTCAAGTCCATCTTGTTCTTCATCGCCATGAGCACGGCGGTCGAGTGCTCGGCCGCGTTACCCACAATCGCCACCACGATGACGCCGACAAACACCTCGGTCAGGCCGACGGAGTCCCGGACGTTTTCGATCGTGCCAACAAGAAACTCCGAGAGCAGGCCTATGAAGGCGGTTGCGATGAGCAGGATGGTGATGGCCTTGCCGCGCGACCATTGCCTGCGTGTTTCTTCGACATCGTCTTCAGATCCTCGGAAGAGATGCTTGTGGGTCCGGAGCGAGAAACCTAGTACACAGAAATAGGTAAGGAACAACACGATGGCGATCGCCAGAGAGAGCTTCTGCTCGACCACCGGACTCCAGCCGCCGGGACTGGAATGGGCGGTAAGATGAAACACCGTCGGGATGATGAGACCGATTGCGGCCAGTGAGAGCGAGATAGCGGAAGTGCGCGCTGCGGTGCCGTTGAAACGTTGTTCTTTGTACTTGGTGCCGCCGAATAGAATCGAGAGGCCGAGCACCAGCAGCACGTTACCGATGATCGATCCTGTAAGGGAAGCTTTCACCACATTGGTTAGACCTTTGGAAAGGGCTATGCCGGCGATGATCAGTTCCGCGGCGTTTCCAAAAGTGGCGTTGAGCAATCCGCCCAGGCCTTCACCGACGCGGGCGGCGAGCGCTTCGGTGGCGCGTCCGATCCAGCCCGCAACTGGAATGATTCCGAGAGCGGAGCAAACGAAAAGCGCAGTCGGACTGATGCCGCCCGGCCAGAAGCGCAGAAGGATCGCGAGCGGAACAAAGATAAAAAGCCAGTGGAGGGACGGTTTAAGTTTCAGAGGTCTCGGAATTTCGCGACTTGCCTCAGCTAATCAACCCGTGAAAGCTCTGCCAAAATGCTAACAAATGAGTGAAATTCTTTATCTGCGAGCGTTCGTTTGTCGCGCCAAACGAGGATTGATATGAAAACGGTTTTGTTTATTGCTGCAGCGCTGGGGTGCGTCCCGTGTCTTGCCAAGGAGCAAGGCGCAGATGAGCGGCTGCGAGCTATCTACACGGAAGAATGGAAATGGCGGCTGGAGCAGTTTCCCGGGCTCGAAGGAGTCGAAAAACCGGTTGCCGATCGTCTGCCGAAAGTGGATGCGGCGACGCAGGAGACGCGGCTACGGTACTGGCAGGATGTGTTGCACAAGCTCGATGATGTTCCGCGCGCGCAGCTCTCGCCGGAGGAGCAGATCAACTACGATGTTTATCGGCCGGAAATCGAGAATTTCGTCGCCGATCAGAAATTTCGCGACTACGAAATGCCGGCCAACTCGGATTCTGCTTTCTGGACCGATTTGGGCTACACGGCACGGCGACCTTTCAAGACGCTAACGGATTACAAAAAATGGATCGCGCAGATGCGCGACATCCCGCGCTATTTCCGCGAACAAATCGCGAACATGCGGGCGGGGCTTGCGCGCGGCTTCACGCCGCCACGCCTCACTTTGCAGGGACGCGAGAAATCCATCGAGACCATCGCGGGAGGCAAACCCGAAGACAATCTGCTCTACACACCATTCCGTGAACCAATGGTGGGAGTTCAGCCGGCCGATCAGGACAAGCTCAAATCGGAAGTCGCAAAGGTGATTCGTGAGATCGTGCAGCCGGCTTATGCGGACCTGCTCAAATTCTTCCGCGACGAATATGTGCCGCACACCCGCACGACGCTTGCGGCCGAAGCGCTGACGGACGGGAAAACGTACTATCACCAGAAAATTCGCGAGTTTACCACGCTCGATCTTCCGCCCGACGAAATTCACCAGATCGGCTTGTCGGAAGTTGCCAAATTACATCAGCAGATGGTCGACGCGATGCGCGAATCCGGGTTCAAAGGCGAGTTTCCGGCATTCACGCAATTCCTCCGTGACGATCCGCAGTTCTACGCCAAAACACCACAGGAGCTGCTCAATCGCGCCGCTTGGATCGCGAAAGTATTCGATGGCAAATCGTCGCAATACTTTGGTTATCTGCCGCGGATGCGCTTCGCTATCAAACCCGTCCCCGCCGATCTGGCGCCCTTTTATACTTCAGGCCGTGGCGGTCCTGGCATTTATCTCCTGAACACATACGATCTGCCGCATCGCCCGCTCTACAATCTGCCCGCTTTGACGCTGCACGAGTCCGCGCCCGGACACGCATTCCAGATTGCGATCGCGCTCGAGCACAAGAACCAGCCGGAATTTCGGCGATTCGATTACATCTCCGCGTACGGCGAAGGTTGGGCGCTTTATTGTGAAAAGCTGGGCCAGGAAATGGGGATGTACGAGACGCCATACGAGCGCTTTGGCATGCTCGGTTATCAGATCTGGCGCGCTGCGCGACTGGTGGTGGACACCGGCGTTCATTCGAAGAGCTGGACTCGCGAACAGGCGCTCAAGTACATGCACAATTACACGGCGCTACCCGAGCATGAGATCGAAACCGAGGTAGACCGTTACATCGCGTGGCCCGGGCAAGCCCTTTCTTATTATATGGGCGAGCTCGCGATGGTGCGTGCCCGCGAAAAAGCGGAGAAGACGTTCGGAGCGAAATTCAACATCCGCGCATTCCACGATGCCGTGCTCGAACTCGGCTCGGTACCGCTGCCCGTTGTGACGGCGCGAGTCGACCGATTCATCAGCGAAGACGGCAAAGGTCCTTACCCGGATATGGAGTGAGCAGTCCTTGTAGTGCCGTAGCGTCCGCTGTCTTCAGCGGAATAACTCGGGACGAGTTGCCCAGCTGCTTGCCGCTTTAGCTGTCTTTCGCTCCTACTTGGTCGCGGCTGGTCAGACGCAATGTCTCTGGTCAGATCGAATCGCGGATACCGCGGTCGAAATCTCGTGGGCCGATGACGCCGGACATTTTATCCCACACCGAGCTCACCGCAGGACGCACCGTGTCCCACGGCAAGGCTGCATCGGGCTTGCCGGTCTCGTAATCATTTGCAACGGATTCCTCAACTTCGTCGAACTTCTTCCCAGGATACTTCTGAAATGAATTGTAGCCGGTACGATACGCGTGCTCGTATTGCTCATAAGAAGAATTCTTCGCGTACGGCTGTTTCGCATGTTGTTCCCGCCAATAAGCGGCTTCGTTTTCCGGGTACACCCATTGGCCGCGATCACTGTCCTCTGCTTCCGAACGTGTTTGCATACCTAATCTCCCTTCTACTGTTCCCAATAGAACTTCGACAGTTGCAGCCCGATCGGTCGCTTTTAGCAACAGAAAAACGAACCAGAATTTTAGCTACTCCGTTGCGAACGGCGGCCGCGCCATTCGCGCGACGCAGCTGACATCAAGATTTTTTGCGTCGCCTTTGTCCAGAAATTCGATCGCGATCCGATCAATGCAACCAGAGTCGTTCAGGCCATCAACGCCGTGACCAGCTTCTGGGATAACAACATGTCTGCTGTTCGGCAAATGCCTGGCGACTTCTTCGCCGTACTTTGGCGGCGTGACCGGATCCAGGTTGCCAGAAAAAATCAGCACTGGTGCGTTTGAGGAAACCGGCTCGAGAAAATCGGGTGGGATCTCACCGCGCGGCCACATCCCGCAGGCGCGCATTTGCTGGAACACGCGATAGTTCCCGAACGGATTACCTGCATTCAGCTTCGCCGCTTCCTCTTGGTTAATGAATGGGACGTCTTCCGCGCACGTGACCGACAAATACATTCCGTCCGCCACGAAATCAGGAATCGACGGCGCAATCGCTTGCTGGAGAAACGGCGCGAAATCGCCGGTTGCCGCATGATGAACGATCAACGGAATCCTGGCCGCTTTATCGCGACCGTACATCCAGCTCCTGATCTTCTCCGCAAAAACACCGCGCTGAATTTCGACTGTCGTCGGCGTGGCCTTGTCGGGCGGAGAATATTCCACACGCGCGGGCTGTTTCTCCAACTGCGTCAGCACGTTCTTCCAATCATCGCGAATTTGCGGGAATGCGGCGTGACAAGTGGCGTCCTGTTCGCATTCGCCGAAGAGCAGGTCCATTGCGCGCGCTGCCGACTCGGAATGGTGCAGCGGCATTTTCAAATCAGTTCAAATCAGCTGGCGCGACGGCCAACAGGATTGCGCTGCGCACATTTTCGGGATGCCGCCGCATGTAAACCAGCGCCGCCTGCGTCCCGTACGACGCCCCAAAAAGATTTATTGTGTCATAACCGAGCCATGTTCGCACATCATCGAGATCATCCATCGCGATGGATGTCGTGTATTTCGTCAGATCCGCGCGCTGCTCGAGCTCGTGGCGCATTTGCCTGACGTAGTCGACTGGAAACATCTCACTCAGGTAATATTGCGGTGTTTTCTCCCGCGGAATTGCGAGACGATTTGATTTCCCGGTGCCGCGCTGATCGACGCACACCACATCGTGCCGGCGACGGTACGCTTTGCCTGGCCCAGCGTAGAACGCGGCGGCTTCTGTTGACGCTGCGCCCGGACCGCCCGCAAGATCGAACAGCGGCTCCGCTTTGTGTTTCTGATCGAACGCCGGCAGGACGACGACGTTTAAATCGATCGTTCGACCGGTGCGTGTTTCCCGGTTTTCAAAAACTGTTAGTTTCCCGCAAACCAGTTCCTCATCGATTCCGGCTAACCTGCAGGCCTTCAGCTTTGACAAAGCACCCGGCAGATGACGTTTGGCGCAGCCGCCCACATCGAGCAGAGACAAGACGGCGGCGATCGTCACCAGGAAGACAAAAAAAACGCACCGAACTCTGCGCACGCGCGACCTTATTGCGTGTCCACAAGGTGGCGCAAACTCAAGTCCGCGCCGTGACCGGCGGCTTACCCATAAGGGACTTCGCAATCGTTCAAATGAACGCAGCGAGGTGGCAATTCCGAATTGTTTGTGAAGACTTATGCTCCACCTCATCTGGTATATCCTGGTCGGTTTGATCGCCGGCGTCTTAGCGAAGTCAGCGATGCACGTGCATATGACCGTCTTCTGGACCATCGTGCTCGGTATTATCGGCTCCATCATCGGCGGGGCCGTAACTCACATGTTCGCTCCGCCGACAAACCAACGCTTTCATCCTGCCGGCTTCATCCTGTCGACTCTGGGTGCAATTCTAATCCTATTCGTTTGCATTAAACTGCGGATTCATTTCCCGCGCGTTGGATAGCGTCT
>QHQV01000341.1 GCA_003219945.1 Verrucomicrobiota bacterium
CTGTCACATACTGGGCGTAACCGCCACTATACGCGCCGAGATAGCCATAAACCTCATCGCCTGCTACAAAATCTTTCAGGCCCGTCCGGATCGGACGGCCGACTGCCTCCACTGTCCCGGCCACCTCGCATCCAAGAATCAGCGGCGGCTTCAACCCGAAGATGTCTCCTAATCCGTCGCGAATTTTCCAATCGACCGGATTTACCGCTGCCGCCCGCACTTTCACCAGCAACTCATTGACTCCCGGCGTGGGCCGTTCCACCTCCGCGCGTTCCAATACGTCTTCGTTCCCATAACGCTCGATGCGCACTGCTTTCATACTTTTCTCCTTCTGTTTTCGGCTCAGTCTGCCTTGCTCAATACGATTTCAGTTTCGCCAATGGTCAAATGACAATTCCACGGCGCAATGCCTGAATAACCAGCTGCATAGCAATCAGCGTTGTTGCGAAGATCGGCCATCGTGGAAGTGGGCGACATCATCAGCTATCAGCTGCCAGCCGAAACGAACTTTCTCCCTGTAGTCGACTATCGGCCGGCACGGTTTTTTCGATTGCATCATAACCCGCTTACGATGCAGGATCGAAAGCGGATATGACGTACGCTGAAAAGCGACTACGCGAATGGAACTGATGGGATCAGCGACATAGAAGGTAAAGTCGCGAGGGTAGCGACGAACAAGTTGGGCGATGAGAAAGTTTCAATCGAGGAAAGGGATTTCCGAGATAGAAGCTAAAGTCGCGAGGGTAGCGATGAGCGAGCTGGGAAGCGAGCGAGTTTCAGTATCTGGCGAAGATTGGCCGCTCAACAACCCAAGCTCACACGGAGCGATGGTCCCAACAGGCCGTCCGGCGGAAGTTCGATCACGTCTGCGTGACTCCCACTCTCGCTCGCAGTGAATGCATTTCACGTCGTTTGAGCAATCAGAAAATAGCGCGTGAAAAGAAAATGCCGCCGTCGGAGTGACAAACCCCTTGTTGCGTGATGCAAATTTAGCCCGGCCCCCCGTTTAGTTGCCCGTACAGATCAAGCGCAATCCAAATTTGACTCAGTCCTGCGCCTTCCGGTCGACCGCCGCCTTGGCGGCGGCTTCTCTCGCGAGTCACTGACACGACCTTAGCTATATTGTCAGGCGTGGGGTCATAGCCCACCAGCGTTGCTCCGACGAGTAGCGTGCCTTGCAGTGCGCCGAGGCCAATGTGCGTTTCATCGCCCTGAGTTACGGTGCCGATAAACGCGTTCTGGCCGAGATTCCGACGCGGAGACTGGCTTGAAGCCTCCATCGTTGGACAAATGTAGAGCTGGCTCGCTGTGGCGAGTTCTCAGCGCAATTGACATTTGTGACGAAAACAGGGCGTCTGTGTCAGACGATTGCCTTGCCATCTTCTTCTTGGTGAAAAATCGAGTTAAACTCGTGGAGTCGCCTCATCCCTGCGCCAGTTTGCCTCCGTCGCTATTTCCCGGA
>QHQV01000342.1 GCA_003219945.1 Verrucomicrobiota bacterium
CACAATTCTGACGACACCGCAGCGCAAAATACGCGAAATAGCGCAGCAACAAGATCTCAGCCGGTTCCTGGTTTTTCTCTTTGTCGTGGTCACCGCATCCGCTGCTCTGTTCGCAGTCGGATTTCTCGTCAGCGTGAAGAAGAGCCAGACGGGTGGGCATTTCATTATTCATCTACTACTCACGCTCTTAACCGTGATCTTTTCCTGGACACTGGTTCATACGGTCTTCGGTTTACGCTACGCCCATGCGTTTTATGGCGATAGCGACGATCCAGGCGTGCAAAAGCATGCCGGCGGTTTGATTTTCCCTGGTGATCGGCCACCGGACTATTTCGATTTCGCCTATTTTTCGTTTGTCGTCGGAATGACCTGTCAGGTGTCGGATGTGCAAATCACGTCACGCCCCATGCGTCGCCTCACTTTGGCCCAAAGCATTCTTTCGTTTGGATTCAACACGATCGTCCTCGCGCTGGTTATCAATATTGCCGTCTCTGGTCTGTAGTAATTCGAGTACCGGTGACCGGCTTCTCTCCTCGGAGACGGACTGCTTTTCGGCAAAGGCTGATGGCTACTGAAACAGGCGTTTTCCTTTCGCCGACTCGCTGATTAATTTTGCCAGGCGAGCCATTCGCGTTTCTTCTTTCTTCGCGCTGATAATCCACCAGCCGATCATTTTTCGATACGACGGCGGCTGTTTTCCGAAAAAGTTCCAGGCGGTGTTGTTCTTCTTCAGCAGCTTTGCGTACGGCTCGCTCAACTCGGTGCTTCGTTGTTCGTACGAATAGATACCTGATTTGTTCTCGATCCGCGCCGCGAACGCTTTTAGCCCGGTCGGTCGCATTTGTTTCTGTCTGGCGAGCTCCTTGGCGCGCGTGATATTCGTTGCGCTCCAAATGCTTCCGCGTCGCCGTGGCGTGAACCGAATTTGGTAACTGATTTCGTCAACGCCCTTCCGAATTCCATCGATCCAACCGAAGCAGAGCGCTTGATCCACCGACTCGGGCCATGTGATGCTCGGCTTTCCCGAACCTTTTGTGTAAAACCCAAGCCAGAGCTCAGTCGCCGTCGCGTGATTCTTCTTCAGCCAGGTTCGGAAATCCGCGGGCGTTCGAAAAAACTTCGGTTTCAACCGATCTGATTTTTATAGGCAGAGGCGTCTTTCAGATTTTTAAGATCCTCGGGATTCTCGATCTTGAGAACGAATATCCAGCCTTGCCCGTACGGTTCGCGGTTGATCAGGCCCGGGTCGGCTTCGAGCGCCTTGTTCGTCTCGAGAACCGTGCCTTTCACCGGTGCGTAGATGTCGCTCGCCGCTTTCACTGACTCGACGACCGCGATTGGTTCTTTGGCGTTCACCTGTCGCTCGAGTTTCGGCAGCTCAACATAAACCACGTCCGTCAATTCCGACTGCGCGTGATCCGTGATGCCGACGCGGATTTTGTCGCCTTCGCTCTTAACCCATTCGTGGCTTTCGGTGTAGAGCAAATCGTCTGGAATAATCATGATGCTGCTTTTCTGTAGAGCGGTTTCTTTTCCACAGTGGCTGGGAATTTTTGTCCGCGAATCTCGATGTCAATCTCAGCGCCGATTTTCGCGTGCGCCGATGACACATACGCCATGCCGATGCCCCAGTTCAAGCTCGGAGAAAGCGTGCCGCTCGTCACTTCCCCGATGCGCTCACCATTTCTAAAAACGGCATAATGCGGCCGCGGCGGCGGACCTTTTTCCTTCATCCGGAACGAAACCAGTTTTTCGCGAGGACTAAATTCTTTTGTCTTCAACAACGCATCGCGACCGACGAAATCTGGTTTGCTTACATCGACGAAGAACCCCAGTCCCGCTTCGATCGGGTTTCGTTCCGGCGAGAGATCGGAACCGTTCAGCGGGTAGCACATCTCCAGCCTCAACGTATCGCGCGCGCCCAGGCCACACGGCTTAGTTCCAAGCGTCTTGCCTTGTTCAAGCACAGCGCTCCAAAACTTCACCGCGCCGTTTGCGGGGAAGAAAACTTCAATGCCATCCTCGCCGGTGTAGCCGGTGCGGGCGACCGAAACGTTCGATGTCTCAAAGGGAACATCAATAATGTGATTTCGCGCCGGAAGCTCGATGTCTTCACCGAACAGCGCATGAAATAATGCCATGGTGTGCGGGCCTTGAACGGCCACCGCGCCAAAATCCTCACTGCGACTGACGAGCATGGTAGCGCATGCGTCTCGCTTGCGATCGGGCAAGTCCGCCACGGCGGATTCGTCCTGTGGCGAACCAGTGGCGTGCCCTACCTTGAGATGATTTTGCAGCCATCCAAAATCTTCACCCGCGCGACCCGCATTTACGACGAGCAGGTACTTCTGCTCGTCAATGATCAGATCATCTATGATCCCGCCGCGCTCATTCAGCAAAAACGTGTACTGACCCATGCCGACGCTGAGCTTTTCGACGTTGTTGGTCAACATGCGATTGAGCCAATCCCGTCCACCGCCGCCCTCGATGATGAACTGGCCCATGTGCGAAATGTCGAACACGCCGGCATTGTTCCGCACTGCCTGATGTTCCTCGACAATGCTGGTGTATTGCACCGGCATTAGCCAGCCGGCGAATGGAACCATCTTCGCGCCAAGCCGTATGTGCTCGTCGTAAAGCGGCGTCTTTTTATGTGCGGCCTCGCTCACTGGCCAAGCTTAGCGGCGCTGTGAACATGCGCAAAGGTGGAGCGGCTTCTCCGAAGAGGATGAAATCATTGCGTTGAGGACAACGCGATCCACCTTGCGCGCGACCTGCGCGACATTACCGTGCGCGAGCAATGACCTGGCTGGATAAACTCGAACGCCGTTTTGGCTTTCTGGGTATTCCGGGACTGATCCGGATCGTGATTGGCTTCACCGCGCTGGTTTATGTTCTGGTTTATCTTAATCGCGGCTTCGAATCATTTCTCACGCTCGATCCGGCTTTGATTCTTCGAGGCCAGGTCTGGCGCCTCGTCACCTATATCTTTCTCCCGCAGACGTTCAGTCCATTGTGGGTGCTTCTCGCGCTCTGGTTTCTGTGGTTCATCGGCGAAGGTCTCGAACGCGCGTGGGGGTCGTTCCGATTGACGCTCTATTTTGTCGTAGGAATGATTGGCACGACCATCGCGGCTTTCTTTTTCGGCGGCAATTTCTCCAACGGCATGCTCATCACGTCATTGTTCTTCGCGTTCGCGCGCTTTTATCCCGATGAAGTCATTTACATTCTTTTTATTTTGCCCGTAAAAATCAAATGGCTGGCGTGGATTTACGCCGCGTTTTTGATGCTCGGATTTTTTCTGGGACCAAACTCGTATCGCGCAGCGCTGATTGCCGCATTCACGAACTATTTCATTTTCTTCGGACCGGAGATTATTCATCAAGCGCGGCACCGGCACGACGTTTCGACTCGGCGTAGACGTTTTGAAGTCCAATCGCGCAGCCCAACTGAAACCCTCCATCGTTGCGCGCTCTGTGGCGCCACCGAGCTAAGCGATCCGAATCTCGATTTCCGCGTGGCGCAAGACGGTGAAGAATATTGCATGGCACATCTGCCGAAGGTGGGGAGCGCCATTAAAGGTAGCGGCGATTGACCTCAATCGCCTGCAGGCGCTTCGGGTGAACCGCCCCTACCTCCTTGACCATTAAATGGCACGTCCGAGACTACCGTGATGACGGACAAAAACACCACGCTCGTTGCAGAGGAAGGCTGGCATTGCGTGCATTTGTTTTATCGGATCGAGTACGGCCAATGGCAGTTACTGAGCCGCGAAGAACGAACTTCGGCGAAAACAAATCTCGCGTCGCTGGTGCAGGAAGTGCGCGCGATGGATTCCACTCAATTGCTCACGCTTGGAATGGTGACGCCAAAGGCCGATATCGGCTTTATGCTGATCACGCCAGATTTGCACAATGCCAATAGCATTGAGAAACGATTGTCTCTCTCGTTAGGCGCAGAAATGCTCACACCGGTCT
Source organism: Verrucomicrobiota bacterium (assembly GCA_003219945.1). Classification (GTDB taxonomy): domain Bacteria; phylum Verrucomicrobiota; class Verrucomicrobiia; order Chthoniobacterales; family UBA10450; genus Udaeobacter. The sequence continues at coordinate 3,978 of QHQV01000342.1, forward strand.
ACAGTTATCTGTCGCTGACCGAGGAGAGCGAATACATCAGCACCGAGGAAGAATATGCCCAGACGCTCGAATCCAGTGTCCGCAAAGATGCTGCAAAGCTCGAAGAAGCGTTAAGATCATTTCGCGAACGAATGCAACACTACCGGCAGGAGCGCGTTTATCCCACGTTGCCCGATTGGCCGGTCGTTTGTTTTTACAACATGAGTAAGCGCCGCGGCGAGCAACGCAACTGGTACGCGCTGCCGTACGACGAACGCCGCAAGCTCATGAAAGGACACGCCAGTGTCGGGCGCGAGTTCGCCGGCAAAGTAAAACAGCTGATCACCGGTTCGACCGGTCTCGACGACGCCGAATGGGGCGTGACCCTTTTCGCGCGCGACACGTTTCAGATCAAAGCCGTCGTTTACAAAATGCGGTTTGATCCCGTGAGCGCCGAGTATGCCGATTTCGGCGAATTTTACATCGGCATTCAATTGCCGCTCGACCAATTGTTCCGGCGCTTGCAGCTGTGACAATCTTCCTCTCCCGCTTCCTCTTAGTCTTACTCTGTTCCGATTGTCTCCAGTCCCACCGAGATTAAGATCAAGAGGAAGCGGAAGATTGGTTTTGGATGGGTGACAGAGTGGTTGATTGTGCACGCCTGGAAAGCGTGTGTGCCGAAAGGCACCGGGGGTTCGAATCCCCCCCCATCCGTTTACCTATGAAACTCCGGACAGATATCGCCAAAGTAAAAGTAAAACTACAAGTGTCCGCACTAGGAACTTGGCCCGTGCGGTTGAGTCAATGCGCGCATCTCCAGACAGCGATCGCGATAGTTCCAACGATGTAGCCAAACGCATGGGATGGTCGTATAAGAAGGACACGGCACGTCGGGCGTACATTGAACTGCTGCGCGAGCAGGTGGGCGGGCTCGATTCACTACCGCCTGATCGACGAGAATCCGTTTTGTATGCCGAGCTCATTGCTGCGGACTATCTGTCGGGCGTGACGCGAAGAGATCAAGATGGATTTCCCAGCGGGAATATCATCCAAGGAATTACTGTGATGGGTCGCTTGTTTCTGCAAGAGCTTGAAGAGCGCGAGCGCCAACGATCTTCGCTAGGCCGAGCGAAAAAATACGGGCTGATCGCATTTGGATTTGCCATGGGTATCATCTCACACGTTCTCCCGGATCTTATCAAGACGCTCCTGGTTCATAAATAGCCACTTTGCGGATTTGAGCCCCGTAGGCTCCGCTCTTCGTAAGTCGAGAGCAAATCGCGATTCCTATTCAATTTCGCGACAACTTTCCTTAGTCAGCGAGCCGCTCAAGCTGTGAAGTTTTCAGTCGCACCGCCTGGCTGCTACTGGCCTGTGGCTCGTCTACAACTCGCAGAAACCTGAACTGTTTGCGAAAGTTCAGGTGACGCCGAAAGTTCTCAAGATCACGAACGGCAACCACACTGCTTGGAATGGCCCGACAATCATTTTGAACGCCGCTGGTCCCATTCTTAATGTAGCTGGCGTTTGGGTTCCGAATGAAACTCGAGAGCTCGCGCTTAGTGGATTTCCGGGGTCGGTTCAATCCCCAGCCCTTCAATCCCGGCTATGAGCAAGTCCGCGAAGTCACCATCGAGGCGCATGGGTTTCAGCTTGCCTAACGAAGCGCCCACAAGCCGCGAAAACTTTCATTACGCCACAGCAGCCCGTTATTTCGCGCGGTTGAGCGATGAATTCTTACACACGTACTTTCTGCTCGGGATCACACAAGTCGCTCACTACGGCCGGTATTTCATCATGGCGCAGTGTTTGGAACTGTCATTCAAAGCGAGTTTGGCTAACCGCTCGATCCCGATCACATACGGAAAACACAATCTTGAATATCTTGAGAAGCAGCTTGTGCAACATGGCGATGTCGAATTCGAGGAGATCAGGCCCGATGCGACGACCGAAGAGCTTGTAGGACCAATTTGTCGTCCAAATTTTTTCGCGAATACGGCGCGAGCTTCATTGGTGCGCCTTCTCGTAACATTTGATCGGCGCGCGGAAGGGACGCCATAGCAGTCTGAGCGACAAGTATCGCGAATACGTCAGATGCTGGTTCGCGGCCGTGATGTCACTGCGATTGACCTCGAATGGCTATGATTTCATTTCGCTTTTGCGTGTTCGATGTAAGGGGATTTCCGTAGTTACCCACTATTCGAATCAATCCTTGGGGCGAAGATTTTAAATCGTACAACTCATCCTGAATCGCTTCGGCCGCACGATTCGATAGAGTAAACCTCCGTTGCGCGCTGGATTTGGCCGTTAGCACGTTTGCACTCGATCATCCCCTGCCCCGTTTCGATAGATTCCCGTGAGCAGACAAGCGGGCACCCCGGGAGGCGGGGTCGCGATGAGCGCTGGAGGAAGTTCGTGGATCGATTTCTCGTCTGGAAGGTTTTTCGTCAAAAAGGCTGACTAAAAAATTCGTGGCGAAAGTTTAATGGAGCCCGAGCACTGAAAAGTAAACAGTCGCTGCTTCAACTTCATAACTGGCCCTCTACGCACACTGATATTCCTTTATTCCTCTGACCCAATCGTTTCTGTTCGTGTTTGAAACACCGTGCGCGCGTTTTTCAATGACGGGCGGATGGAATCTGTGAGGAATTGTGTTGACTATCGCTCAAGTTGTCGAAGAGGCTTGCGTCGTTCGGTCCCATTACCTCAAACGACGTGCTTTTACATCGGGGGACTCCAAGATGACGAAGATGACCGTGCGTTGCGGTGGAAGCGCAGAGAGTGCGGATAAATTTCGATCATTCAGCTTTTGCAATGCGTGGCGCAGACTTGCGCAGTTTTGCAGCAAAAAATTGACGGACCGTAGAAGCGACCGTGAACAGTCATTCAATTTTGCAGACCTAACTAATCAATGGAGAAAACTAATGACACAAAACGCACTAAAAACGTTTAGATTCGTTCGTCTCGCTTTGATGGCGGGCGTCGGATTTCCATTCATTCTTGCGTCCAACGCATTCGCGCAGTTGCCGGCTCCGGCCGTGCCTGCGGAGCCAAGTGCGGCTGCGCCGTCCACGGCTGAGGTCGAACGCGTCGTCGTGACCGGTTCAAACATTCCCACGGCGGAAGAGACCGGCCCGAACCCGGTGGACACGTATCGGCCGCAAGACATTGAGAAACTCGGCATCCGCAACGCCACCGACCTGCAGACCTACATCCCGCAACAAGCTGGCGGCACAGTCAACCTGAACATCGGCGACGGCGGTGATGGCACCGTCCAGTTCAACTTGCGCGGCCTCTTGCCCAAAGAGACTTTGATTCTCGTTGACGGCAAGCGGGTCGCCTATGGGTCGTTAGCCGTCTCCGGGTTTACCGGCGGTCCGGATATTAACCTGATTCCGTTTTCTATGATCGACCACGTTGATATCCTCAAGGATGGCGCGTCGGCGGTATATGGTTCCGACGCGATTGCCGGCGTGGTTAACTTCTTCCTGATCCACAAATTCCGTGGCTTGGAAATCGGTGGTACCTACGGGAACTCAAACCTGGGAG
>QHQV01000343.1 GCA_003219945.1 Verrucomicrobiota bacterium
CAAATACGACTTCTAACTTTTCGTGCGTTTGCGCGTGGGCTTTCCCTTGCGCTTTGTCTTCGCCATTTTGCGTAGCTCGTTTTCGCTCATCGAGCTGGCCATTTGGCGCGACGCGCCTTTTAGCGACGACTTCGACTTTTTGCCACTCTTCGCGGCAAGGGCAGCTCCGGCTGCCATTTGTTGTTTCTTTGATTTTGCTGGCATACATAAATAATTCGCGCGCCGAGGCTAAACTGGACTGGCATGTCGCGCGGCGCGCAGCCGCCACAGGAAGTAAGCCGGCACGCCGGTCAACACGATGAGAATTCCAGTTCCTGATGTTGCCGGCGCGAGCCATGCAAGATCAAAGGTCAATAACGCGGATAGCACGATCGAGATGATCGGTACAATTGGATAACCCCACGTGCGGCATGGCCTCTCGGGGTTAGGCCTTTTGCGTCGCAAAAGAATGACGGCGACGACCATCAGAAGGTAAAACACCAAGTCTGCCGAGACGGTGTACTCAAGCAGTTTTGTAAGCGTTGCCCTAAGTCACTTGGTGTGTCGCGGGGTTAGTTGTAAGCGTGCGCGGCAAAACGAGGAGGGCCGTCCAAATTCCCTGTACTACGAATGCTGCCGCGGGAATCCGAAATCTGTTCGTGGTTGCAATTTTCCGGAAGAACAAGAATCAGGCCATTGTCGCAACCGAAAGTGGAAATCATGATCGCGGCGGCCATGCACATCGCGCCGGGCCGACCGAAAACGGCGTCCATCATCGCTATGGCTACGCGGTTTTGTGGCGCGTGCTGGATTTCCGGAAACGGCAGCACCGCCAGATAACCAATGTTCGCCAAAACACAAAGTACGACCACAACCGCGCACCCGCCGACAGCGCGCGCACCAGGTTTTTCCGGGATCGCGCACTTCGCTGCCGATAAATGTCACATTGGTCCACGCGGTCTGGGCGAAGAGCGGGCCGACGATCGATCTTCCAAAAAGCACGCCAGCGCGAGCGTGCCGGTGATTGCGAACCCGGGCTGCGCCGCCTGCGGATTCCAGCCATTACGCCACGAATCCCACCATGCCGAGCTTAATACAGCAGAATTGACCTTCCAGCCTAACGACAAACCTATGATCACTACTGCCGTCAACGCGGCGGTTTTGGCAACGGTGAATGTGTTCTGAACAATCTTGCCGACCTCGAGTCCGCGCGTGTTCGTCCATGTCAGAAGCGCGATCAATGCTATGGCCGGCAATTGTTCAGTGGATAAACTGATGTCGTAACTGCCTAACGAAACTGGCCCGACCAGGTAATTGTCGGGTGAAACTGCTGTGGCAAAAACGCCGAGAAATTTCGCGAACGCAATGGCCACCGCGGCGATAGTCTCCGTTTGAACCACGAGAAATAACGTCCAGCCATACAAAAATCCGATCGGAGAACCGAGCGCTTCGCGAAGAAAAACATAAACACCGCCTGCTCGCGGCATCATCGTTGCCAGTTCCGAGCAACACAGCGCGCCGGTTATCGTCAGCAATCCAGCGAGCGCCCAGGCGAGCAACAACGAACCCGGCGCGCCACTCAATCGCGATGACTCCGCTGAAACGATGAAGATGCCAGACCCGAACATCTAGCCGATGACAATCATCGTCGCGTCAATCGGTCCAAACGCGCGAACAAGACTGGTCCTCTCGCGCTGACTGTCGATCTTTTCGTTCACAGCAGCGTCAGTCGATCCTGTCATGTTGAGGAAAGCCAAACATCTCTGCCGTCGCGCGTGCTCGTTGGAAAGATGATCTGAGATTGTTCGCTTCGCTCAGAATGACAATCTTTTTGTCATCGCGAACTCTTCGCCGCGGTGATTTTCACGCCGTCGCGCTCAAGTTGCGTGCGCAATTCGCGTACAAATTCGACAGCGCCAGGGGTGTCGCCGTGAACACAGATCGTTTCGCCGCGCACCTCGACATCCTGGCCTTCAATCGAACGCACCTTGCCTTCGCGCAACATCCGCAATACACGCTCGGCTGCTTCATTTGGATCATGAAGCAGTGCGTCAGGTCGCGTGCGCGGGACGAGCCAGCCATCATTTAGGTAATTACGATCGGCGAAAATCTCGCACGCGATTTGCAAACCATGATCCTCACCGGCACGGGCAAGCTCGCTCTTGTCCGGCGCGAACAGGATCAATTTCGGATCGATCGATTCGATGGCGCGCGCGATTGCGTCGGCAAGATTCGCATCGCGTACGGCCATATTGTACAGAGCGCCGTGCGGCTTGACGTGATTCGGTTGCACATCCAGCGCAGAGGCGATCGCCTGAAAAATTCCAAGTTGATAGGCCACCGCATCGAACACTTGTTCCGTCGGTATGGTCAGCTCCTTGCGTCCGAAATTCTCGCGGTCGAAAAAACTTGGATGCGCTCCGACAGCTACTCCATGGTTCTTCGCCGCAAAGATGGCGGCGTGCATCGTATCGGAATCGCCGGCGTGAAAACCGGTCGCGATATTCGCTGAGGAGATCAGCTCGAACAGCTCGGCATCATGGCCTGAGCCTTCTCCCAGGTCCGCGTTTAGATCGACAGCTAATTTCATGACCTTTGGAGACTCACGCCGATGCGGAAGCGATCCAAGTCGCGCTCGCGTTCCAGTAACAAGCAATGCGCATCTTCTAGGGACACTTCAGAAAAACGAACGCCATCACCGGCACGAAGCTGCGCCGCAACGGCAAGATCGACTGTGATCACGTGAGCTATTTTTGGGTACCCGCCGATGGTTTGGCAATCTCCCAAAAGCAAAATCGGTTTACCGCTTGGTGGAACTTGGATTGTGCCGGGCGCGACCGCTTCAGAGATCAGATCGGTTTCGTGCTTGCGTTTGAGTTCGGGACCCTCAAGGCGTACACCCATACGATCCGAATCTGGTGAGACGCTGAACTCGCTGATCGTGAATCGTTTCATCGTTGCATCGTCGAAGCGACTCCAATCCACGCCACGAATGAAACGCAAAACCGGATATCGCTTCGCCGGACTCACCCAATCGTGCGGCCCTGCCCACGAGGAAATTGGTGTAGGCGGCGGCAATGATCCCGGTCGACGAGCAAGCGGCACGACGCCGCCACCCCGCAATGTGCGGCCTTCAAGTCCACCGAAATTCGCGCGTAGATCAGTCGAGCGACTACCAAGAACAACCGGCACATCGATGCCGCCGGAAATCGCGAGCCAGCATCGGCATCCAAATTGAGCGCGCCGAAATTTTAATCCGTCGCCACTTTGCAACTGCCCGACATGCCCGGCCGGTAATGCCCGTGATCCAATCTGCACGTCGAATTCGCCGCCGCACCAGGCGACAATTCGCTCGTCCCCAAACCGCAACTGCAAACCACCGAGCGTGATTTCAAGGCCAGCTGCGCCTTCATCATTTCCAACGAGCAGATTCGCTACGCGCAATGCAAACGAATCGAGTGCGCCGCTGGTCGAAACGCCTAACTGGCGAAACCCCGTGCGACCTAAATCTTGCACTGACGTTAAAAAACCAGCGCGTTGTACTATTGCTGTCATTCCGACCGAAGTGGGGGAATCCCGGTGTTGAAGCCAATGGCGACGCCGCGGGATCCCGCGACTGCTTTGCGCTTGGCTGGTGATGATACTCGTTTCACTGTTTTAACGACTCAAACTCTTCTCGCGTAATTGCGCGAAAACGCACCCGATCGCCGGGATGCAGCAGCGTCGGCGGATTTTTAGCAGGATCGAAAAGCTTCAGCGGTGTGCGGCCGATCAAATTCCACCCGCCCGGAGAACGCAACGGATAAATCCCTGTTTGCGCACCGCCGATTCCAACCGAACCGGGAGGAATTTCTTTGCGCGGTACGTCGCGGCGCGGCGTCGCCAAATTCCTCGGCAACCCTGCCAGAAATGTAAAACCAGGAACGAAGCCAATGCACGCGACGCGGTACTCGCCGGTGCTGTGAAGATTGATGATTTCGGGCCCGGAAAGTTTTGTGTGTTCAGCTACGCGATCCAGGTCGAACCCAAATTCTGCATCATAACAGATCGGAATTTCGATCAAACGCGGAGCATTCGCTGCGGTCCGACGTCGATGACGCCGGGAAGCAGGAACAATGGTGCTCCGGATTCTTGTCGCGAGCTCGTCGAAAACGCCATTCGCTGCGCCATTCGACTTGAGAACGGCGACAGGATCGAAGAAAACAGCAACGCTGGTGTAAGCCGGCGCAAGTTCAACGACGCCAGGAATCGTTGCGCGTTGAAGCAACTGAAATACTCGGAGCACTTCATTCAGTGTTTCTTCAGGCGCATCTTCAAATTGCTCGCGGACGCGCACGACGAGTGCAGAATCTCCGAGGGGAATAATTTCCATCAGTTATCCTGTCATGTTGAGCGACAGCGTTGCAGCAAATGCGAAGCATGAGGCCAGGCTTTCAAAACATCTCTGTTTTATCTCCCTGTCTTCGCTGGTCGAATAAAATGATCACAGATTCTTCGCTTCACGCCAATGGCAATTCCGGGTATAGGAGCAATCACGAGCGACGCGAACTCACTCTGCCCGCTTCGCGTCAATCTCAATATTTATCGCCACTGTCTGGCTGATTCCCGAGACCGATTCAGCAGCTGGAGCAAACATCAAATTAAAGTCACGCCGCGTGATCGGGTCGGTTGTCACAGACCACCGCGTCCGAGCTGTTTCGTTCATCGGTGTCAGCAGCTTCACGTGAAGCGTGATCGGCTTCGTCACACCATGCATTGTTAAGTCGCCGAGAATGTCGCCACTTTGCGGGCCGATGCGCTTTACGCTTCGACTTTTGAACGTGATCCGGGGGAACTTTTCGACGTTAAAGAATTCGGCGCTACGCAAATGATCGTCGCGCTTTTTTATGCGGGTATCGATGCTCCGCACATCCATCTGTGCAGTGACCGAGGAATTCTCCGGATGTTCCCGATCAACTTCGATCCTGCCGCTGAAATTCGTGAACTTGCCGCGAGTCGTGCCAAGGAATTGATGAACACTGAAACCAATCGTCGATCCAGACGGGTCGAACGTGTAGCTCTCCTTCGCTGAAGCCGTAATGCCGAGCCCGGCAATTATGAACAATGCGATAACATTGCAAATTCTCATTTCGAGACGTTTTTCGCCTCCGTCCCAAGTGTTTTCAAGAGCGGCGTGCGGGAAAGAGGCAGTCGCCCGAACAAATTGCCCAGCGCAAACGCCGGATCCGATTTCAATCGTGTTTGATCGTGCACGCCGGTGATACGCGCCAGCTCACCTTCAAAATGCCCAATCGCGCGCGCCGTCGGATCGTTTGCATTGAGATAACCAAAAGCCCGGCGCAATAATCCGAACAATTCCGGTTCGCGATGATCGCGCTCGGTGCAAATCTCAATCAACTCAACAAAATATGCGGCACTCTGCGTACGCAGATAATTGCTGCGAATTCCAACGAAAGGATTTTTCAAGACGACTTCCGTCAGCGTATGCAGATCGGATTTGCGGCTCCGCACGATCGAAATTTCAGCCTCAAAAAATAAATCGAGTTTCCCGGCGAACGCGCTTTTCTGGCGGCGTGCGCCTTTGGCGATCGTCTGGACGCAGCCCAATGATTCCGTGCACCACGAAACGATCAAGCTGGTGTCGCTGAATTTTCGCTTGCGAAGGAGAATTGCCTCTGTGCTTTCCACTCGCCGAAAATCTAGCACACACCGGTGTGGAAACGCCGCTTCAGCAATAAGCTATGAGGCGCATCTTTTGGAACTTTGATAAACGGCCATGCCGATAAAACCGCATCCTGTTTTCCCGCCTCTCTTCTGAAGCAGGGGAGAGGATCAGGTGAGGGATCTGATACCAGCATACCCTGGCTCTGCGAAGCAATCCCTCACCCTGCCCCTCTCCCTTTCTAAAGGGCGAGGCGAGCCCATGCGCATCCGGGCCTTTGATCAGTATGTCGAATCAACGGTTTCGCAGCATCAACACACACGAACGGCCTCGATTTTTGCAATTCTCTTCCTTGCCAGCCATGATGAGTGATGCCCACGAGAACCACAGAAACGGCGCGCGTGCCGGAGGACATCAGCGGCCGGCAGCGGCGCATGCCCGTCGGTGGAATCACGTGGCGGCATACATTTCGCGCGCTGCGGCATCGCAATTATCGGCTCTTCTTCTGGGGACAGTTGGTCTCGCTTATCGGCACGTGGATGCAACAAACTGCGATGAGCTGGTACGTTTACCAGATCACCAATTCAAAATTTTTGCTCGGTCTCGTCTCTGCCATCGGTTCTGCGCCGATGGTCCTCTCATCAGTATGGGGCGGCGCGTTGGCTGATCTCTATCCGAAAAGATCCATTCTCGTGGCGACGCAATCCGCCCAAATGATTTGCGCATTTTTGCTGGCAGCAGGCGTGTGGCTCGGTTTCGCTTCAACAGGGTTCATCATTGTCGTCGCAGCGCTAAACGGCGTCGCGATGGGATTCGACATGCCCGCGCGCCAGGCCTTCACGGTCGAAATGACGAGTCGGGAGGATTTACTAAACGCGATATCGCTCAACAGCTCGATCGTGAACGGCGCGCGCGTGGTAGGGCCGTCCGTTGCAGGATTACTGATCGGAGCTGTGGGCGTGGCGATGTGTTTTTTTTTGAACGGACTCAGCTTTATCGCCGTGATCGCCGGTTTCTTGTTGATGCGTCTGCCGCCTTTTGAGCGGCAAATCGAAATCGCTTCGGCGGGCGAGCACGCA
>QHQV01000344.1 GCA_003219945.1 Verrucomicrobiota bacterium
CGGGATCCTTTGCCGCAGGTTCGGCGACAGCAATCGCGACGGGCAACAACAGAGTAAATGCAACGTCGGCCAGGACTAACGCTTTCATGGCGACTGTCGCGTCACTTCTTCGTGAAGCGAGTTAGCTGGGTAAATATGCATTGCCAGCGTTCAGCTTGCTTAACAAAAATATCTGTCGCGCATTCGCAGGAGGTGAAGTCCTGTCCCATAAACTTTCCTTTACTCGTCGTCAGCCCGGTCACCACGGCGGTGTTTCCGTAAACACGGACTTTTAGGTCTGTAGACTTCATCGACTCATGGGACAACGCGCCAGATCGGATGACTTCCAGAAACCGGGCCTTATCGATGATGCTTCCATCGGGTTCAACGATGATCCAATCATCAGCGAGGAGTCTATCGAGTGTGTCCGCATTATTGCTGGTGACTGCTCGCGCAAATTCGTTCTCCAATTTCAACAGTTCTTTTTCCATCGTATTGTTGTGGAGTAGGATCAGCTAACGCTAGCGACGGCGAGTATACAATGAGAAATCCGATATCGAAAGTCAGAGAGCGGTTTCGCGCCTGCAGCTCAGTAACTGACGCGCGTTTCATATCGTTGTAGAGGAATATCCAGGCACCAACGAGTGGGTGATTGAAGGCTGTTATTCGGTGTGGCTTCACACTCTTCGTCGAATCTGGTTCCGCAGTACGGACACATGACTACAGGTTCTGCTGGTCCAAGTGGATTGACGGGGGACATGATAGCTCCGCCGAGGCGATACGAACAGCGAGGACAGCGAATCGCGTATATCCGATAGATGGATCCCGCCATCGCGGCGAGAAAGCTGAGAATGCCGGGAAAGACAAGCCAGCGAAGCGCCAGAGATGAAGCGGCGCTGAAGAAACAAAGCATTGCGCCAGCAGTGCCGCCGATCCAGAGGAAGTCAGCCACTCGCTTCTGACGAAGAACTTTCTCGCGAATGGTCATGAGGTCTAACGAGAATTAGATGAAAATTTTCGTCTAATTCGGAACGGAATGCCGCCTCCCTGTCGGCTGTGCTTCCTCGTCAAGCGGGCTCCGAATGGCGAGTCCTGGTTTGTTGAGAACATGCGTGTAAATCATCGTCGTGGAAACGTCGCGGTGCCCAAGCAGCTCCTGAACCGTACGAATATCCTGGCCATTTTCCAGCAAGTGAGTCGCGAAACTGTGCCGGTAGAACATTGTTGAGAGTTGATAGTTGAGAGTTGAGCGACTTATAAGACGGGATGTTTAACTTTGAAAAGCTCGATGTTTGGCAGGATGCAATTCAGTTTGCTGGTCTGGTATATGAATTGACTGGGGATTTTCCGGGCGAGGAACGTTTTGGATTGACCAATCAGATGCGGCGCGCAGCCGTTTCTGTTTCGTCTAACATCGCGGAAGGAAGTTCACGCGTATCACGCACGGATTTTTCTCGTTTCGTAGAAATCGCAACGGGCTCGGTGTTTGAAGTTGTCTCGCAAACTACGATCGCGCTTCGCCGAAAAATGATTACGCAGAAGAATTACGATAAGGTCTACGCCGCAGCGGAAAAGCAGAGCAAGATGCTCAGCGGTTTGCGCAGGTCCTTGTCCGACAAGTAACCCTCAACTCTCAGCCAAAGACTCTCAACCGCTCCCTACGCTGGGGCGCCGCCGAGGGCGCCGGGGAGCGGCGGGGCGACGTCGGGAGCGACGACTTGCTTGGGCGGTTTTTCTGGCGCTGGCTTCTTACTGGGTGACCCGCCAACCCCGGGTGGCGGATTAATCAGCCGTCCGTGGTCGATGATCTCTTTGATCTGCGAGCCGTCCAGGGTCTCGTACTCGAGCAGCGCTTTTGCGATGGTTTCGAGTGTGTCGCGATTGGTAATAAGCGTGTGCTTAGCCAGTTGATAGGAGTCGTCGATGAGCCTGCGCACTTCCTGGTCGATTTGTTCGGCAGTCGCTTCGCTGTAATCGCGCGCACGAGAAATGTCGCGCCCGAGGAAGACGTAATCTTCGTGTTCGCCGTATTCGACCATGCCCATCTTCTCGCTCATGCCCCATTCGCAAACCATCCGACGCGCAATGGCCGTGGCGCCTCGGATATCCCCGCGTGCGCCGTTGGTAATGTCGCCAAAGATAATTTCTTCTGCGACGCGCCCGCCCATTGCGACCGCGAGACTGGCCAGCAATTCGTTCTTGCGGTTGGTGTATTTGTCTTCCTCCGGCAACCACATTGTCGAACCAAGCGACGGTCCCCGCGGGATGATCGTGACCTTGTGCAACGGCTCCGTGTGCGGAAGAAGCACCAGCAACAGCGCGTGCCCTGCTTCGTGATACGCGGTGTTCTGTTTTTCTTTCTCGCTAAGCGCGAGGCTCCGGCGTTCTTTGCCCCAGCGAACTTTGTCGCGCGCTTCCTCCAGTTCCGCGAGCGTGATTCCTTTTAATCCGCGACGCGCGGCGAGCAAAGCCGCTTCATTGATGACATTGGCCAATTCCGCGCCGGAATAACCGGGTGTGCCGCGTGCGATCACGGCAAGATCGACGCCCTCGGCGAGCTTCACTTTCTTTGCGTGCACGCGCAGGATTTCTTCACGGCCTTTGACGTCTGGCAAATTCACGGTGATCTGGCGATCAAAGCGGCCCGGCCGCAGCAACGCCGGGTCGAGAACGTCCGGCCGGTTGGTTGCGGCGATGATAATCACGCCTTCCTGCGTATCGAAGCCGTCCATCTCCACGAGCAGCGCATTTAACGTTTGCTCGCGCTCGTCATGTCCGCCGCCCACGCCGTGGCCGCGGTGACGGCCTACCGCGTCGATTTCGTCGATGAAAATGATGCACGGCGCGGATTTCTTTCCTTGTTCGAACATGTCACGGACGCGCGAGGCGCCGACGCCGACGAACATCTCAACGAAATCTGAGCCGCTGATGGAGAAGAACGGCACGTCAGCTTCGCCTGCGATGGCGCGTGCTAGCAGCGTCTTGCCAGTGCCGGGCGGGCCGACCATCAACACGCCCTTGGGAATACGGCCACCGAGTTTCTGAAATTTCTTCGGATCACGCAGGAACTCGACCAATTCCTGCACTTCGTCCTTGGCTTCCTCCACGCCCGCGACGTCGCGAAACGTGATTTTGTTTTTGTCACGGGCGAGCATACGCGCCTTGGATTTACCGAAATTGAGTGCGCCTTTGCCGGCCATGCGGATTTGCTGGCGGAACAGGAAATACAAGACCAAAAGGAAAAGCGCGATCGGCAGAAAACCGACCACCGTCTGCGCAAGCATGTTTGATTCTGTTTTGATGGCCGGTTGCATCCCGGCGTCAGCGAGCTTTTTCTGCAGATCATTAGTGAAATTCAAATAGACGGTTGTGCGGAACGGCATCGGTTGTGAGGGGGCTGCGCCTGCGCCCTGCCGGATGTACGCGCCGCGGAGTGTCTGCGTTGGGCGGCCATCCTCGACGACCAACTGGAGTGGATAATTTTTGTCGTTAACGATCTGCTTGTTTTCCAGCAGCTCGAGAAAGCGGTTATAGGGCACGTCCTCGACCGGTTGCATCCCGCCCCGATAAAAGAGCATCGCCATCGCGATCAGACTGAAAGCGATGACGATGAGAACGACGCCGCGCCAATTAAAATTCGGTTCGCTTCCGCGCTGTTTGTTCTCTCTTTGCGAGTTGCGATCAAGTTGAGGCATAAACCAATTTACGTAGGGAAAAAGCTATCATGAACGACTCGCAATGCAAAACGACGGATCAAGCTGACGTACTATGGTTCGTGAATTGCCCGTGGCGCGGTTGGGTCGCATCTGGCGTCCCGAGTGGTGACCGTTTTACTTCACTGCGAGTCATTGCTCATCAGCTCCATCATCTGCCTCGGATCTCATGGGTTTGCGCATCCTGTAAAAGTCGATGTTCGGTTAGTTTCCTTTCCCCTGTCCGGCGTTCAAATGGCTTGGCTCCAAACCAAGATCCGCCGTCTACCGCCGTGTTGTTCCCCGGCCGTTGCTAGCCTGCGTTTCACCGAAATTGTGGTGAAACAATTCCCAGCTGGCTACGTTAGTTGCCGCAACGTTTTCTCCAGATCCGTCAGCCCGTCGATTTCGGCTACGGTACGCTGCAACGACTGCATCGCGGCAGCGACGTGACTGAGGAAATGTTTGTGACCCTTGACCAAGCCGAGAAATCCGTAAGCACCTAACGCTTGCATAAGGCGTTGGATGGCGCACAGCCGCAACTTGACATCGAAATCGCCGTTGATCGCGATAACGTTCTCGCCCTGACGGTCGCGATAATATGCGGTCAATTCCGCGCGTTCGCTTTCCGGAAGATCGACATAAGGATCATAAAGCAGCGAGGCGAGATCGTATTCGGCAAGGCCGGGTCGCATTCCCTGGAAATCGATCAGGTGCGCCTGACCATTTCGGATGATGATGTTCTGCGATTGAAAATCGCGGTGTACCAAAACTCTCGGGAAGGATGCCAGGCGATCCGCGATTTCCTGTAGCGCAGGCAGAGACTCTAGCTGCGAGAGCTTTGTTTTCTCGATCTTGAATAAGCGGCCGAGGCAATTCTCGAAAAAGTAATTCTGTTCCCACAGGTAAAGCTCAGAATTGAACTCGGCCGGCAAATGCTGCTTCATCTCGATGCAAAACGGTTCTGGCAACGCGTGAAGCGCCGCGATTTGATCAAGGGCCGATTCGTAGAAAGCCCGGCGCACCAGCCAACTTTCGTCGCGATAACTGTAAAGGTCGCGCTCGCCAAGGTCTTCCAGCCAGATCAAACCTTCATCGGCGTCGTGATAGTAAATCTCCGGCACGCGAATTCGGTGCTCGGTAAGAAAGTTCGCGATGGTGGCGTAGTGGCGATTTTCTTCCCGCTCCAGATTGTATTTCACCAAAATGAGCGCCTGCTCTGCCGAGCAACGGATCCGATAGAATTTGCGATCTGACCCACCTTTTTGAATTGGTGCGATTTTTATCTCCGCGACGTCCAAGCGCGGGAAATGCTTCCGCGTTCGTCGAACAAGCAGGTCGGTTCTCATAAATTCAGATGTCGATGTCGCGATGGATGCCAGTGACCTTTTTTCGGGAGCG
>QHQV01000345.1 GCA_003219945.1 Verrucomicrobiota bacterium
ACACTAGGAGGGCAATTTATGAGGGCACTAGTTTGGCACGGCAAAGGGGATGTGCGATGCGACACGGTTCCAGATCCAATCATCGAAGATCCGCGTGACATCATTGTAAAGATCACATCCACCGCTATCTGCGGGTCGGACCTGCATCTTTACGATCATTACATGCCAGCGATGGAAAAGGGCGACATCCTCGGCCACGAACCGATGGGCGAAGTGGTGGAAGTCGGAAGCGCGATTACCAAATTTCAGAAGGGTGACCGCCTGGTCATCCCGTTCACCATCTGTTGTGGCGAATGTTTCTTTTGCAAGAAAGAACTCTGGTCCTGCTGCGACCGTACCAATCGCGACAAGGAAAAGGCAGAGAAGCTCATGGGACATGCTCCGGCTGGTCTCTACGGCTATTCGCATCTAACGGGACATTATCCCGGTGGTCAGGCCGAGTATCTACGCGTGCCTTATGCGGATGTCAGTCCATTCAAGGTTGAAAACGACTCGTTAACCGATGAACAGGTGCTTTTCTTGTCCGACATTTTTCCAACCGGTTACATGGCTGCGGAAAATGCAGAGATCGAACCTGGCGACACGGTCGCCGTCTGGGGTTGCGGGCCCGTCGGCCAATTCTGCATCCAAAGCGCGTGGATGTTGGGTGCAGGCCGTGTCATCGCGATCGACCGGGTGCCGGAACGCCTCGAAATGGCGCGGAAACATGGGCGTGCCGAGACAATCAATTTCGAAAAGAGTGATGCCACTGTTTACGAACGAATCCAGGAGATGACGGATGGCCGCGGAGCGGACCGATGCATCGACGCCGTAGGCGCCGAAGCACATGCCACTGGCTCGTTCGATGCCCTTTTGGACAAAACGAAAGCCTCCGTCTTTCTGGCGACTGATCGCGCGCATGTTTTGCGCGAAGCCATCTGGTGTTGCCGCAAAGGCGGCACGATCTCTGTGCCCGGGGTTTACATCGGCTTTACCGACAAGATTCCTTTCGGGGCATTCATGAACAAAGGCCTAACGATGAAGACCGGCCAGACGCACATGAAACGCTACACTCACAAACTACTGGCCAAAATCGACTCGGGCGAGATCGATCCTTCATTTGTGATTACCCACAAGCGTCCGCTGGAAGAAGGGCCTGAACTTTACAAGAAGTTTCGGGACAAGGAAGACGGCTGCATCAAGGTCGTTCTTAAACCATAAGCAACTGATCTTTGTAAAGGATAAGATGATCGTTAGGCAATCGGCTGCACCTCCGCCTCGTGAAATACTGAAAGGCCATCGCCGCACATCTTCGCGTGGACACGAAGATTCATTATGAACTTATTGCGCAAGTTAAAGCCGTTTGATCGTAAATCGGGAAATCTAAACGGTCGTTGCCGACACTCCGAAACGTAGCCGCAACAAACATGCGTTCGATTTCAAGATTAATGCGTACAAACTGAAGGCAGTTTTGCCTCATGGTAGTGTCTTTCCGTTCGACTTCGACTCGATCCCGGGCACGTTCGCTGAAGACGGCGATCCTCTCGATGTCCTTTGCTGATGGACGAGCCCGTGTTTATCGGATGCCTCGTCGAAACGCGGCTGCTCGGAGTGATCGAAGCGGAGCAAACTGAGGCCGGCAAAACCCACCGCAACGTCTGATCGCGGTCGCCGCAGAATCACACACTAACGAAGCTTTGAAATCGCTGCAGAAGCTGGATTCAAAGTTAATAGGCGAAATTGAGCACTTCTTTGTTTCTTACAACGATGTGCGCGGCAAAAAATTCAAGCCGACAGCCCGTAAGGGACCAGCCGTGGCGAAACGCCTGATCAGAAATTAGACCAAGAAGCCAAAGTAAGGCGTCTGCGCCTCTGAAGTGCAGGATTGGTTGCAGTGCGACCCGCGCAAATCCTCTTTTCGTCCGTAGTTAAAGTAGACGCAAAAATGCCAGCACGGCTGCGCTTCCCGGCGGGCATCTGCGCTACGATTTTTCGCATGCACAACCGGCAAATCTGCGCGCGAGGTTACAGGCACAGGTGAAAGCTGACTGGCGATTCCTGCTCTCGGCGTACCTACCGTTATTTATTACGTCCAAACGGGTGGCCAAAGGCGAAACCATTTTGTTATGCCAGAAGAAGAAGCGGTTGAACGCGCGCGCGAAGACGAGCGCGAAGGCAAATCGCCTTCCACCCAGGCCGGCGAGTTCGTGCGCGAAGAGATGGAACACATTCGGGAAGGCGAACACGGCGCCCGATCGCCGGAACAAGCGATCGCCATTGGTCTCTCGAAGGCGCGTCGAGCCGGGGTAAAGTTGCCGCCTCCAAAGCGCGGCAAACAAAGAACAAAGCGTCAGGCAAAGCGCGACCTTACAAAAGGCCGCTCCGGGCGCCGCAAAAAGCCTTCTCGAAAACGATCCCGCGCAACAAAACGCGCGCTTAAACGCGAGAGCCGTCGGTCAGCATCAAGCCAGGCATTGTCGAGACACGCGAAGCGGGTGGCGAGGCAACGCTCGGCACGCTCGCGTTCGGCCGCCGCGAAGAAAGCTGCGCGTACGCGGAAGCGCCGGCGCTGAGATGCTAGTGTAACTTGCGGCCGCGGAGGTTCGCATGCCCAAAGAGAAGAAGCTTCAGCCGCCGCAGCACCAGCGACGGCGACCAGGCCGCGAACACAAGATGGAGCCGCGGCCACGCGCTGAGGACAAAACGCATCGCGGCAGCGGGAAATTGCAAGACAAGGTGGCGATCATTACTGGCGGCGACAGTGGGATCGGCCGCGCGGTTGCCATCGCGTTCGCCAAAGAAGGCGCTCACATTTCAGTCGTTTACCTGGAAGAACAAAGGGATGCGTCTGAAACCAAGCGTCTGGTGGAAGAACACGGGCGCAAATGCCTTTTGATCAAAGGCGATGTCGGCCAGGAAGAATTCTGTCAAAAAGCTGTTGCGCAAACGGTAAAAGAGTTCGGAAAACTGCATGTTCTTGTCAACAATGCCGCCGAACAGCACCCGCAGGATTCGATCGAAAAAATTACCGAAAAGCAGCTCGACCGGACATTTCGGACAAACATTTTCTCGTTCTTTTTCATGGTGAAGGCAGCCATGACGCATTTGAAAGAAGGCGCTGTAATTATCAACACGACTTCGGTCACTGCCTACAAAGGCAGCGCGCATCTGCTCGATTACTCTTCAACGAAGGGCGCAATAACTTCTTTCACACGCTCGCTCTCGCAGGCGCTGGCCGACAAATGCATTCGCGTCAATGGCGTCGCTCCGGGGCCGGTCTGGACGCCTCTCATTCCATCGACGTTCCCAGCCAAAGAGGTTGAAACATTTGGCTCCGATGTTCCGCTCGGTCGAGCTGGCCAGCCGGAGGAAATCGCACCTAGCTACGTATTTCTCGCGTCCGACGATTCTTCGTACATGACAGGCCAGGTCTTACATCCAAATGGTGGCACCATAGTGAATGGCTGAGATCGAGCTGTGCGTAGCGCTTTGGTCGGCTGACCTGTTTCGCTGGAGAATATGACAACAAGAAAATAACGCGCCGCTGCGAAGCGGAGCATTAAGAAAGCGGCCAAGGCTGCACAGCGAAAGAGAACGATTGCGCATTTGCCGAGAAGGACGCGTACCGCTCTCGGAAAAGAAGGAGCCAAGGCTGTACGAAAGAAACCAAAACGTTCAAAATAAAGGTCGGTTCAGGAGTTCGTCGCTGTTGATGCAGTGTTCTTTTGCGATTATCAGCGACTTATTTCCGGCCGCCTTTTCTCCCACCTTTGCGCGAGCTCGATTTGCTTCGCTTTTTGCCGCGACCTCCGCCGCCTTTTTTCAGGCCGACCTTATCTGATTTGTTTACGGGTCGTCGATCTCCACATAAGCAAAAATGAGACACGCGAAAGGGCGGCGGTGTGCGACTTAGGTTTGTATGAAGGAACAAAAGGAAATCATTTCAGTTCTTGATGAGTTGATCGAAACGCTCAGAGATGGTCAGCAAGGTTTCAGGCAAGCCGCCGAAAGCGTGAGCGATCCGAAATTAAAGTCGCTCTTCCGCGATTATTCGGACCAGCGCTCGCGCTTCGTGACCGCGCTCCAGACGGAGGCGCGTAAATTCGGTGAAAAAGAGCCGGACAATGACAGCAGCGCCGCCGGAGCGCTACATCGCGGCTGGATCAATTTGAAGGCGGCGGTCACGGGTGGCGATGAAGATGCGATTCTCGATGAATGCGAACGCGCCGAAGACTCGGCTGTAGAAGAGTTTCACAAAGCAGCCGAGGACGATTTGCCTCCCGCGCTACAGGAGGTTATTTTGCGTCAGTACGCCGAGATTAAAGCCGCGCATGACCGCATCAGAGACCTGCGTGACGCCGTTAAGATGAGCTGATTCGTCGCAACCAGCAGTCGAGTAAGCAGAAGGAAGCGAGCGGTGATCGCGCGTCGGTTAAGAATTCCAGCAACTCTATCGGGAAAATTCCGACGAATGTCGTCGCTGCAAATCCGACATGCGTCGCCGTAGGGTAAGGCGATCTAGCTCTTAAACATGACGATGGATGAAACAGCAGGGGCTTGTTGTCCGCGGCCCCATGTTGGTGTCGCTGCGATGGCTAATCATCGTGGTAAGGGTAAGCGGGCTGTGGGGCAAACAGGGTGAAGAATCGACGATCGCGGAGCACACGTGACATAACATTTCATAGCGGCTGGGCACTTGCAGTCGGTGGAATGATCGGAGGCGGAATCTACACACTTGCTGGTGTCATCCTCGGTGTCGCCGGTCCTCTGGCTTGGATCAGCCTTGTGCTCGGCAGTGTTCTGGCGCTGATCACGGTTCGTAGCTACTTCATCCTGACTCGAAAGATTGACGCTGGCGGTGTTCCGGTGACGTATCTTGTACAAAAGAGGCACCGCAATCTCGCCGGTGTCCTGGCGTGGTGGCTCATTCTCGTTTACGTGCTCGCGATCGGTGTCTACTCATTCACGTTCGGGCATTATCTTGGGCGGGCTCTTGCGCTTCCAGAACCAGTCATCGGATTGGTGATCGCCGGGCTTTTAGCCTCGCTCGCGCTTCTCAACATAGTCGGGATCAAGGAACCCGCGGGCGTGCAAATCACGGCTGTTTGGATCGAGCTGCTCATGCTGACTGCGCTCGCTGCTTGGGGCTTTTGGCATTGGAACCCAACAAACCTGACCAGAGGCGCCCCAGGTGGAAGCGTCTGGGGGATTCTCAACGGGATGGCAGCCACATTCATTGCATTCGAGGGTTTCGAGATGATCGCCTATGATCACCGCGAATTGCGTGCGCCGAAACGCATCATGAGTAAGGGATTGGCAGCAGCGGTAATTGCTGTCGGCCTTGCTTATGCGCTGGTAACCGTCGGTGCCGCTTCGTTGGTCGGTGCTGATGTTTTAATAAAACAAAAAGAGAACGCTCTCGCGGTGGCGGGGCAAAAAGCGGCTGGCAACATCGGGTTGATCTTTGTCACCGTTGCCGCCTGCTTCTCTGCCGCGTCAGCTGTGAATGCAACTTTGTTTTCCGTCTCGCGCCTCGCGCGTTCCTCAGCAGAGCGCCGCCTGATGCCTGGGATTTTCGCTCGTTGTAACCGGAAGAGGTGTCCCTACTATTCCATCATTTTTCTTGCGATCGTGTCCGCGCCACTCGCTGCCATGGGTTCTCTCGATTTGCTCGTGGAAACGGCGAGCCTGGCGTTTTTGCTGCTTTTCTCCTTCGTCAACGCTCTGACCTACACAGGAACGAAATCGCACGATGTACTTTCATTGACCGGTGCAATCGCCGCAGCAGCGGCGGCGGTAATGGTTGGAGGTCGCCTCTTCAGCACCTATCCACTCGTGCTGTGTTGTTTCGTAGGAATCTGCATTATCGTTGCCATCGCGTTCTATGCCACTCGGGCCTTGGGGCGCCGGCGGCGAGGATTCATATCTGTGCGAACTGAGCCGGCCCGTGAAGGCCGCGGGCTCTAAATTATCGTCACTTCATCACAGCACTGAAGTTCGTGCTGCGAATGGATGTTGCGGTAAAGCTGCTTCCAGCGTGGAGTTTTGTCCGGCTAATGGAATCTTCCACACATGAATGCATTTTCAGAATTTGTTCAAGCGTTGCTCGGGTTAGGTGTTGACGCAAAGGAGCTGACTTCACTCCAAGTCTCTATGCGCGGCATCATTATCTTCGTCGCCACGTTGGTGATGGTGCGGATCGGCAGCAAACGGTCGCTCGCAGAAAAAACAGCGTTCGATGCTGCTCTCATGATCATCATCGCTTCTGTGCTGGCGCGCGCTATCAATGGCTCGGCGCCGTTCGTGCCGACACTGGTAGTCGGATTCGTCCTGGTGCTCCTGCATCGGTTGTTCGCATTGGGGGCGTACGCGTCTCATGCGTTCGGCATTCTGGTCAAAGGCAAACCAGTCGTCATTGTCGAGAACGGGCGCATTGATCGCAAAAACATGCGGGTGAACCACATCACCCAACACGATCTCGAGGAAGACATGCGGCTCGATGCCCAAATCGAAGATCCATCCAAAATCAAAATCGCGCGGGTGGAACGCAGCGGCGACATCAGCTTCATCAAAGCGCAATAGTCCCTGACGAAAACGGTACGTAACCGAAACTCACGAATAGAGGTTTTGGGCTATGACAATTGCTTGCCCAGCAGTATTAATTTGTTGAGAGGACACGATATGTCTGAACCCACCTTGACGATTATCGACAATC
>QHQV01000346.1 GCA_003219945.1 Verrucomicrobiota bacterium
CATCATTTCGCGGCTATTCCGAAAACTCGGCGGTTACGGCTATTCATCGCGACGAAGTGGGCCTGTGTTCATCCCGAGCGGCGGAGGTTGGTCGTCTGGTGGCGGCAGTGGAGGCGGATTCAGCGGGTTCGGCGGTGGCGGCGGGAGTTTCGGCGGAGGCGGCGCGGGATCGAGCTGGTGATCAAATGCGAACGCGAGAATTCCTTAGCAAACTCGAGCACGATCGAATCATTCAGGCGATTCACGAAGCTGAATCGAAAACGTCGGGTGAGATTCGCGTTTTGATCCAGCGCGGGAAACTGAAGAGTGATCCCCTCGTTGCCGCGCAGAGGAAGTTTCATCGGCTCGGCATGCACAAAACGCGCGAGCGTAATGCGGTGCTGATTTTTGTCGCGCCGCGTGTTCATAAATTTGCCGTCGTTGGCGACCAAGCCATTCACGAAAAATGTGGCGATCAATTCTGGCAACGCGTCGCGACGGCAATGCACCATTGCTTTCGTCAACAAAAGTTTACCGATGGTATTGGCGAAGCGATCACAGTCATAGGAGACGCATTAGCGCAGCATTTTCCGAAGACGTCGAGCGACACAAATGAACTGCCGGATAACGTCATTGAGACCTCAGAATGATCCGCGTTTGCAAAATTGCGGATTTAGTCTTTATTCCAAACTCGCAGCGAGTTTTTTGAAATTACGCCGTTGGTCCCTGGGTCTCCGTCGCTGGATGTGAGATCGCGCTCGCCAGGGGAAACCCGGCGATAGAAGCAATTGCAGATTTAAGATTGCACATTTTCGATTGTTAAGAGAAGTCGCCAACGCGTCTTTCTATCGCAAATCGGCAATCGACAATCTGAAATTTAATACATGCCTATCCGTTACGGTCGTTTTGAAATGCCGAAGACTCTCACAAAAGACGAGAGCACAGCCACAGATACTTATGCAAAGTTTACCGCCGAGCCGTTTGAGGCTGGCTACGGTCACACGGTTGGGAACTCCCTCCGACGCGTCCTGCTTTCCTCGCTCGAAGGCGCGGCCATTACCGCGGTAAAAATCGCCGGCGCGCAGCACGAATTCGCCACGTTACCTGGTGTGGTTGAGGACGTGACCGATATCGTTCTCAATCTCAAGAAAGTGAAATTTAAACTCGATGGCCAGGACCACGAGCCAAAGAAACTGTCGCTCACCGTCAACAAGGAAGGCGAGATCACTGCCGGCGACATCCAGACCATTCAAGGTTTTGAAGTGCTGAATCCGAAGCAACTGATTTGCACCCTGGACCGGAAACATAAGTTCGACGCGGAACTTGAAGTGCGCGTCGGCCGTGGATTTGCCACCGGCGAGGAAAACAAGCGCCCCGATCAACCGATCGGCCTGATTCCCATCGACTCCATTTTTTCACCCGTCACGCGAGTGAAATATGCGGTGGAAAACACTCGGGTCGGTCAGCGTACCGATTACGACAAACTCATTCTTGAGATGTGGACCGACGGCCGACTAACTCCGGATGACGCTCTGCTTCAGGCATCCGCGATTCTGCGGCATCACCTCGATGTGTTCGTCCACTACAACGAGGAAGTGATCGAATTCGATCAGACGCCGGCGGGAGTGAGCGAAGAAAATATCAAGCTGAAGAAGCTCCTCAACATGAGTGTGAACGAGATCGAGCTGAGCGTGCGCGCGGCGAATTGCTTGAACAATGCGAACATCACGAGCGTCGGGCAGCTTGCCCAGAAGACCGAGGCCGAAATGCTCAAATACCGCAACTTCGGCAAGAAATCGCTCAATGAGATCAAGGACAAACTGCAACAGCTTGGATTGGGTCTGGGCATGAAGTTCGAGCCGGGTTTGATCGATTTGCCAATAAGCGCCGACGGCGCTGCGCCAGCGGCCGCACCGGCTGCTACCCAAGAGTAAACGTCTGTGCGAAGATCGTGTTTCGCCGCGTATGAGACATCAAAACAAGACGATCAAGCTGGGGCGCACCGCTGACCACCGCCGCGCATTACTCGCCAATCAGGTTTGCGCTTTGATCGAACATCAGCGAATCAAGACAACTTTAGCTAAGGCCAAAGCAGTTCGTCCTCTTGCTGAACGGATGGTGACGCTCGGTAAGGACGGCTCGATTCACGCGCGCCGCAGAGCCCTGGCTGTCTTACGGCAGAAAGGCGCTGTCAAAAGATTATTCGACGACATCGCGCAACGTTCCGCTGAACGGGACGGCGGCTACACCCGAATCGTCAAACTCGGCGCCCGGAAGAGCGATTCTGCGCGCATGGCGTTTATCGAGTGGGTGGACGCCGAGCACGTGGCCGAGGAAAAACAAAAGAAAGAAAAAAAGCCGAAACGCAAAGAGCCAGAAGCGAAAGCGCAGCAGACAACGCCTGAAGCTGAGGAGCCCACGCAAGAAGAGCGAAAGGCCGAAGCTCCGGCTGCGAGACAAGAGGAACCCACCGCGCCGCCGGCCGAAGAAACGAAGCCGAAAAAGCGGCGTTGGTTCGGACGAAAGTCAGACGAAAGCTAAAACTGACTGTCGCGGCGTTCCCGCAGTTCTAGCCGGTGCGACTGTTGTGTCCTCCCTGAGATGCCGAGGCCGCGTCGCCATTGGAATATTAAGCCTCTAGTGCGGCGAGGTCCGCGAGATCAAACGCTGCGGGAATTTAATAATTCGAGAAACTCTCTCAATCTTAGCTCAGGGCCATGATTGAGGAGCTCCACCAGAATTTGCAAACGTTCGTTGCCGGTCAGTTTTTTGTAAAAATCGCGCTCCGCTTTCTCAGCCTCAGAAAAGCTGCGAAATTTTCTCGCTGTTTTCTTCACGCCGTAATTATAAGGTTGGCAGTGAGCGCTTCCGAGCGAGTTTGACTGCAGACTGGATGAACCCGCATCCGTATTTTTTCATCATCATTTTCATTGGCGTAGCGTTGGTGTTTCCGCTGGTTCCATTGGCGCTAGCCTGGCTGTGGCGGCGATTTTTCCAACCGCCAAAGCCCGGCCCCGACAAGACGTCCACCTACGAATGCGGTGTCGAATCGATTGGCGACGCGCAAATTCAGTTCCACGCGCAGTATTATCTCTATGCCATAATCTTTTTGATCTTCGACGTTGAGGCCGTATTTCTGGTGCCGTTTGCGGTGGCATTCACCGCTCTGCCGGTCGGCGCGTTTATCGCGATTTTGATTTTTCTTTTGCTCCTGATCGAAGGGCTTGTCTGGGCATGGGGCAAGGGATGTTTGCAATGGCAGCGCTAGCGCGCTCACTCGCTGGTTAAAAAAGCTAAAAGAGTTACATTCTTACAAGCTGCGCTTCCTGGCAGTAACCCTTGTAACTCTTGTAACGAGAATCCATGAGCCAAATCGACGAACAACTGCGTAGCGAATTGCAAAGGCAGGGAGTTTGGGTGACGAAGATGCAGGACCTTTACAACTGGGGACGTCAGAACTCGATTTGGCCGCTGCAGTTCGGACTGGCCTGTTGCGCCATTGAAATGATCGCCACCGCGGCATCCCGCTACGACATTGCGCGCTTCGGCGGCGAAGTGTTCCGTCCGTCACCGCGTCAGGCCGATCTCATGATTGTTGCTGGAACGGTCACGAAGAAAATGGCGCCGCAAATCGTGCGGCTTTACAACCAGATGGCTGATCCAAAATACGTGATAGCCATGGGTGCTTGCGCAATTTCAGGTGGGCCATTCAAGCAAGGTTACAATGTGCTCAAAGGCATCGATCGCTATATTCCCGTCGATGTTTACATCCCCGGCTGTCCGCCGCGTCCGGAAGCGTTGCTTCATGCATTCATGGAATTGCAACGCAAGATCGACGATCAAAAATTGACCGGCGCAGATAAGGCCGAGTTTCTCAGGCCAGATCAACCAAGCGAGTTCACCATGCCGAAGTTTGGTCAGCACGATCTGGAGCCATCAGCGAACGCGCGGGTGTTTCAGCCGCCGGTGATCGAGCGATGATTCTCGTTTTGTCATTGCGAGCAGAGCAAAGCGGAGTCGAAGAATCCGGTGGCGAAACCTTGAGGCAATATTACGGGATCCCTCGACTTCGCTCGGGATGACGGCTTTTCGTCATGGAATCGTTGGATCAAATCAAATCACGCATCGAGGCCGCCGTGCCGGGCGCGAAGATCGACATTGTGCCGAATGGCAGCCCATCGCAGCAGCATTCTCTTTTGATCGATAACGAGCATGCCGTCGCGGTCGCGAAATTCTTGCGCGTCGATTCGGCGCTGTGCCTCGATTTTTGCTCCAATATCACGGGTGTTGATTGGCTGGATCGCGTAGTGAAGAAGGCAATAAAGTTAAAGAAGGTCGTCGATGGTCAGGAAAAAGAGATAGTCGAGACCGCTGAGGAGAAAATTCCGGGGTATCTCGAGGCGATTTATCACCTTTACTCGATGACGCATAAACATGGCCCAGTCATCATTCGCATGCGCACTCGTGATCGTGCGGAGGGCGCGCGCGTCGTTTCACTCACGCCGATCTGGCGGAGCGCCGAATTCCAAGAGCGCGAAGTTTTCGATCTGTACGGGATCCATTTTGAAGGACATCCCGATCAGCGCCGGATTTTAATGTGGGACGAGTTTCAAGATTATCCGATGCGCAAAGATTATCGTGAGCCTGATGATTATGAATGGGAACCGACACCGCATGATGAAGTGCTTGAGAAGGCGAAAGGGCATTTCCAGCCGCGACCACAGATTGATGGCGCGGAAGGCATCGTTGAACCGTTGAAGGGTTGAAGCGTTGAACCGGAAATGAGCGCGATAGTTCAAACAATCGAAGCATTCGAGCGACCCCCAGTGAGCATGGGCTCGCGGCTCGAAGGCGAATTGCTCGAAGTCTCGATGGGACCGCAGCATCCATCTACGCATGGCGTGTTTCGGATGAATGTGGCCCTTGAAGGCGAGGTCGTTCGTAAGCTCAAACCGGTCTTCGGTTATCTGCATCGAAATCACGAGAAAATCGGCGAGAACACCAGTTACCTCGGCTCGATGCCGTACACTGACCGGCTCGATTATTTGTGCTCGATGACCAACAACTGGGCGTACGCGCTCAGTGTTGAGAATCTCGCCGGAATCGAAGTTCCCGAACGCGCTGAGTATCTGCGCGTCATTCTGGCCGAGTTGACGCGTTTGCAGAATCACGCCTCGCTGCTGGGTTTTTTGCTCAGCGACATGGGCGCATGGGGCACGCCACTAATGTACGCGTTTCGCGAGCGCGAAAAAATTCTCGATCTTTTTGAGTCGTTATCCGGTTCGCGGATGATGTGCGATTACATGCGATTCGGCGGCTGCCGGGTGGACGCAAGTGATGAGTGGCTCGCCCGAGCGAAACAGATTGTCGATCGTTTCCCGAAGTTTCTCGATGAATTCGAAGAACTAATACTCGGCAATGAGATTGTCATCGGCCGCACCCAAAACGTCGGCAAACTGTCCGCCGA
>QHQV01000347.1 GCA_003219945.1 Verrucomicrobiota bacterium
CGTCAACGGGTTCGTAGCGCTCCCGGTTTAATTGAAGGTCGACGTCCTCGAGGCTTCCGTATACTTTGTTCGTCGAAGTGAAAATGATTGGCGGTGGATTCCGCAATTCGCGCACCGCTTCAAGGAGATTTACTGTGCCGCGCGCGTTAACATCGAAATCGTAAACGGGCGCACTGAGACTGCTCGTGACCGCCACCTGGGCAGCAAAATGAAATACGGCGGCAGCTTGCTCGATGGAAGCCGCCAGCCTGCGTGCGTCGCGTGTGTCAGCGACTTCGAGCTGAACCAAATCGCCGTGCTCCTCGCGGAGCCACTCTGCATTTTCTTCCACTCGCGCGCGGGAAAAGTTGTCGTAAAGAATCACCGGCTCATCTCGCGAGCACAGGGCGTGTGCCAGATTGCACCCGATAAATCCGCAGCCGCCCGTGATTACAACGGGGCGTTTCCCTTGTCGCGCACCGATGTTGCTCCGGCCCAACCAGGCGGAGTTTTCGACGGCTTCGACTCCTCCCTGCGCGAGCAAACGAAAGAGAAGTTTTTCCGAGTGATCGGGGCGGCGCAATCCGAAATGATGCTCGCGCTCGTCACTGTAGAATTTGTTTTCATCCGAAAACTGCGTCGAATCGAGATCGTGCGCGCCGTGCCAGTAAACGCGCTCGGCCGGCGCATGCATCGCGTCGATGAAAGCTGCAATCTGGCCTCGCTCGTCATGTCGCCACGTCGAGTAGCCGGTCTCGGTGATCCATATCTCGGCTTTCGAGCGATGTTGCAAAAGCACTCTGCGTACGCGCGCGATCTTCGCGTTCCAACCGTCCCACCAAAATTCGAACGTGCCGGGGAAACCGTGAATGCCGACTGCATCGATGTATTGCATCACGCCACGCTCGCACATCAGACGGACCCACTGCGCATCCATAGGTCCGCTCGCGCCGAGCACGGTTTTTTTGCCGCGCGTTCGCACCCAATGCGCCGCGCCGCCGACCATTTCGCAAAAAATTAACCAGTGCGGATCCAGTGTCGTATTCCATTCAAGCGGGTTGCGCGGCTTGTTCCACAGTTCCACCCATTCAAAAAAGTCGCCGAACCGCGTGATGAATACGTCGAGGAAATCCGCGTACTGTTTTGGATCGCGCGGCGGCGAACATTCACTGGGGGCGATACCAAGTCCCGGCGGAGTGTAGTGAAAACATGGCAGCACCTGCACTTCGCGCGCAAGCCGAGGCAATAACCACTCGTACCATTTTTCGCCCCCTTCGGTGTGCCAGTCGGCCCAGGAAATACCGGTGCGCACGTCCTTAACGCCAATCGTCTTCAGATCAGTGAGCAAACGTTCGACGCGTTCCTCTTCGCCAGGACGAAGCCACTCCAGGATCCCAAGGATCGGATGGCCGTTGCTTTTCATACTGCCAGACCGCGGGCGTTGAGTTCGCGCGCGGCGTGCTCGATCCGATCGACGGCGATTTGGCCTTTTAACCACCCGGCCAGTTCCACCAATCCTTCTTTGAGACTGACGCGCGGCTTGTAGCCGAGAATATTTTTCGCGTGCGAAATGTCGGCGAAACAGTTACGGATATCACCGACGCGACATTTGCCTACGATCTCCGGCTCGATTTCTTCTTTTCCTAGCACGCGCGCCATTTGTTCGGCGATTTCGAGCACCGAATAATTGCGGCCGCTCCCGATGTTGAACACTTCGCCGGCGGCTTGGGGAAGCTCCAACGCGAGCCTGCAAGCCTGTGCGACGTCGCGCACGTGAACGAAATCGCGGCGCTGTTTGCCGTCCTCATTGACGAGCGGCGAACTGTTGTTGAGAAATCGTGACGCGAAAATCGCCAGCACGCCGGTATACGGATTCGAAAGCGCCTGGCGTGTTCCGAAAATATTAAAAAAACGCAACGCGACGGTGTCGATTCCATACGCGCGCCCGATCGTTAGGCAAAGACGTTCCTGATGATATTTGGAGATCGCATAGACCGACGGCAATGCCGGGCATTTGGTTTCGGGCGTCTGCACGGGAATCAACGGTTCACCATTCGAGGCGCGGACTTCCCAATCATGGGCGCGCAATTGCTCGAGCGTGCGCTCGCGACCTTCGACAGATGCGCCGTCGCGGGTGCGATAGAGCCCCTCGCCGTAAACGCTCATGCTCGACGCGACGATGAGGCGCTCGATTGGTTGTGCGGAAAGGCTTTCCAACAGAACAGCCGTGCCTTGAGAGTTGTTGTCCGTGTAGTTGGCAATCTCGTACATGCTCTGACCAACGCCGACGGCCGCCGCAAAATGGAATACGCTATCGATGCCCTCCAACGCGCGGCTGATTGCCTCGCGGTCCCGAACGTCACCGCGAATGAATTCCACTTCACGCGCGAGGTACGAAGGCCGACGAGCGCGTGTGCCATGCACTTGCGGCGCAAGGTTGTCGAGCACGCGCACGGTGTATCCGGCGTCGAGCAATTCGTCCGCTACATGTGATCCAACGAAACCGGCTCCGCCCGTAATAAGAACCTTCTTCGCCATAGTTTGCTAACATTTATCGCACCAACCATTCCGTGGGGACGGTCAGAAAATGTCTCAGAACGAGGTCGGATTTTTCCTTATGGGTTCCTCGTTAGGCGCGTCGCGACCAAGCCTGACGACCCGCCCGGAAATGAAATCGACTTATTGAGCAGTTCTGGACTGCACAATTATTGGCTCATGCCGGTTTCCGCCGCGCGCGCGGTACCGCAGCGGCTCGATAGACCACGGAAAGGAAAAACACCAACACGACATGCGTGATGCCGGCGTGCAACTCGTTTGCCGGGAACCGGAGCAGTTCACGCCGAACGAGCCAATTCACCGCGTAACTTGGCAGGCCAAGAAGCGTTCCTAACACAATGCCACCTCGGTGGGCAGAGAATAGATCGCGCTGGCGATAATCACCTCGTAGATCAACGAGAAAATCAATTGGCCCAGAATATCGATTGTCCAGTTCGGGCTCACGATTCCTCCCATCGCAGCCAGACCTGTTTCGGCCGACATCCATCGGCCGCCCGGAGGAATGATAAACGTGATTACACCGGCGATCAGAACCGCGGTGATGAGCGGTTTCGCAGCTGTATCGGATCGGGTCAATGAAGCGCACTGCAAGCATTCCCAACAGCTCATTTGGTTTAGGACAACCAGAGACACTCCGTGGCGCGAAGTAGAGTATAGCCTATGAAGAAACATATAATCTCCCTGACCGCGGTCCTGATCGGCATGGCGTTTCTGGCGTCGTGCCAACAATCGGGAACAACCGGCACGAGCACTACCACTGCAGCAGCGAGCAATCCGTCACCGACACCAGCCTCGAAGAGGTCGGCACGACGCAATCCGCCAAAGACACAAGGTTCAAGTGAAGCGCCGTCACCGATACCTAGTGGCTCTACCGCTCCTGGACCGACGCCATAAAGCGCAACGGTTGTTGCACGCAGGTGATGCTCAAGTCTCTTGAGGTGGCGTTCGCGTTTCGAAACCTATAAACGTCGCAAAGCAATATGCGTGCTGGCGCGTCGAAGTACCGCCAGCAGCGAGGCGACCGAATGGCTGTGGGATATGATTCAAGTGGTATGAAAAAACGCATTTACCTGTTGGCTATGTTAGGCTTGTTCGCAGGGTGCGAGCAAAAGACAACGACTGTCAATCCGCCCGCTGACAAGAAAGAAAGTAACACCACAGTCGTAAATCCACCGGGGAGAAGTAGCACGACGAGTGAAGAGAAGACTGATGTTAATGTCAACACTTCGCCAAATCCGTAGATGCACTCTCAGCGGTTCGTCGAGCGCACGTCGCCTGTCTGCGGAGCGTGCGCCTAGAAACGCACACTCTAAAATCAAATAAATCAAGCTATGCGTCTTATTCTGCTTTTGATCCTACTCTTGCTAGTGATCGGCGCGCTGCCCACCTGGCCATATAGTACTGGCTGGGGATACTACCCGAGCGGGCTGGGCCTCGTTCTACTGATCGTCTTGCTGGTGATTCTGCTTCGCTAGCAACCGGCGAGAAGGGACAGTCGTTCGGCGAGCAAACGCAACCATCGTTGTTTTCCGACTCACACCTTATGGCGCAATGGTTTGAGTGAGTGGGTTAGTTTTTGCAAACCCAGTTCCAACCGCGTCTTCACGGTGCCTAGAGGGGCTCCAGTAGCAGCAGCAATTTCCCTGTGGCTTAATCCATTAAAAAAAGCGAGCTCGACGGCTTCGCGTTGTAAATGAGGTAAAGCTCGAATGCTTTTTCTCAAAAATTTCCGGAGATCGTTCAACACAAGTGCCTGTGCGCCGTCGCGGCGGGGAGTCTGTGATTCCTGGACCACTCGTTTTTCGTAGCGCTCTCGCGCACGAGAATAAGCCTGCCGCCGTCGCAACCGGTCGATGGCGCGCCGGCGCGCGATTGTGACCATCCAGCCGAGGGGTTTCCCAGCCTTGGCCGAATACCGACCAGCTTCCTCCCATACCTGAATGAAAATTTCCTGCAAGACGTCGTCGGCTTCTGCTTCTTCATGAACAACGCCATCGATGGTGGCTCGCAGTCGTTTGCTATGCCGACCATACAACTCAGCAAGAGCGTCATGACGCCGCCGGGAAATATGTTTCATCAGCACCTCATCCGGCGCTGATGCCACTGCAGGCTGATCGAGAGTAACGCCAATCATATGCGACAGGGCTGCATTCGCAGCGTTGATTCAGGCAAGCGACGTTGTTGTTTGTTAGGCGAAAC
>QHQV01000348.1 GCA_003219945.1 Verrucomicrobiota bacterium
AGTTTAATCTGCTCGCGTACTTTCGTTCTTTTGCCGGGCTGCGGTTCGGTCTCGGCTGTGTAGGTGAATGTGCGTGATCGCGGATCATAGGTGCCTTCAAATACCGTCACGGACGTGCTGGCGTTGTCCATCCAAACGGAAAAGAACCTCTGTTTTATGTTGTCGTAGCCTTCGATTTCTTTGCCCTGGAAATTCGCGCGCTCGAGTTCGCCACTCGCACCGGGAAGCATCTCAACGTTGAAGTCAGCTAGATAATAGCGGCCGGCCATAATCGGCTGCCTGACGACGATGCCGTTGGTTTCGATCGGCGGTTTGTCAGGCCCCGGCGATATTTTCAAGACGTAATTCCATTTCCCGGCGAGCTCGCCTAGCAACTGATGATTTGCGCCCGGCTTGGTCGCATCATTGGCGTTCCGATCGTCCGACAATGCCAGGTGCGCGGTGGCGCTGACTACAGCGAAGGCGGCGAGTGCGACTGGAAATTGTCTCATACAGCTAAGATGTCGTTATGCTATCGGACACGCAAGAACCCGCACGCGGAAACGCAAAAAACGAATGCCTCAAAAATAGGCTGATATCGTTCATCGAACGGACAGTTGATGAACGCGCTGGCGCTGGGGGACGCTGGCATTCCGATTTAGCCGTTTTTAACAACTTAGTGAATCTCTTTCCCAGAAGTGGATCGGATTCTTTTCCAGTAGCGTTGCGGATCCGTCCGTCCAAGCCTTGCGATTTTCTGGACGGCCTCTCTGATCGCAGTCTTGGAGACAGTCCCGTTTGGATGCACGTCTGGGATTGGACGATATTTAGTCGGAGGCATACCGCAATATGCCGAGCCACCGGCGCTTGTCATTAATGTTCAAAACAGTGCAAACGCGCCGATGATCATAGGGCCCGCTTACGATCGACGAGCTCGCGATCATTTTTGTAATGAATATTTTCGCGGAGCAATTCGGCGACGTAACTGCAGGAAGGGGCGTTCGACTGTGAAGAACAGCAGTGTCGCGGCAGCATAGACACATACTTCGACAAGGAGAAGTCCCCAAACGGATGTCAGCGAGATAGTCGGAATCGAACCGCCCTTTACTGCTTCCGGCGTGGCGTGCAGAAGCTGCAGGACCCCATGCATGACGAGTTTTTGGATCAGGTAAGCGCTGTACGCGATGCTGGCGATGAAGGCGGCGCCGGGAATTGCAATTCGACAGAGCGGCAACCGCGGACTCACCGCGCAAACAAGAAGCGCGGCCATGCCGATGGCGATCAGTGGGAATTGCCAGACGCAGGCAGCGACAGTGAGGTTTTCGGTCTCGCCGAGATACAATGCGTACGCGATTAGCCCGAGCCCGGGCAGCCAAAGCCATACTGCGCAGTTCATGAGATGTTGCCACCAGTTCGGTCGGAATTTCTCGATCGCAGCCAGCGCGACACCGTAGACAAGCGGATCGAGCCGGGTCCAGGTTGGATAATAAATCCATGCTTGAAAGCCGCGGAACGATACGCCTTCCTCATCGAGATTTCGGTAAGCGAGAAATGTGCGGAGCAGGATTCCGCCGAGGATGACCAGGTAAGGAATGATGATGGCCGCGCGCGGTCGGCGATAGAGAAAGAGTAAAAGGAAAGGGAGCGCGAGATAGAATTGGTCCTCGACCGCGAGCGACCATGCATGTGAAAAAGCGGTTCCGCCATGAAGCGCGATGTTTTGCACCGACAACAGAAATTTCCAGAGCGGCTGTGACATTTCGGGATATTCGCGCCACGGAGGCAACAAAAAATAAACTGCGAGGATAGCGAAGTAGGCCGGCATGATTCGTAACGCGCGCCGAGCGAAGAACCGGCCGAGATTGATGCGCCGATCGCGCGCAAGCGGGGCGAGCAATTGGCCGCCGATCAAATAACCACTAAGGACAAAGAACAGATCGACACCGATCCAGCCGAAGCGGTCCACGCGCCCGGGCAATTTGAATCCGAAAAGTGCGGCGTGATAGATGACCACCACGATAATCGCAAGCG
Organism: Verrucomicrobiota bacterium; assembly: GCA_003219945.1. Classification (GTDB taxonomy): domain Bacteria; phylum Verrucomicrobiota; class Verrucomicrobiia; order Chthoniobacterales; family UBA10450; genus Udaeobacter. The sequence continues at coordinate 2,011 of QHQV01000348.1, forward strand.
CGCGAAGAAGATCGAGGCCGGGCTGGCGTTCGCGATTTCGAAAGCGCGGATCAATTGTGGTTTCGCTCGTTTGAATCGACCGAACGCTCATCAATCATACTTCGGCGATTGGGCCGAATCTTTCCGTTATTTGCGCCAGTGACGAAAAAAGCTTGGAAGGAAAACTAACGAAAGCGCACCTCATCCATGACCTCCTTCGCTGAAAGTTACGGCGCGACGAGAGCGACTTGCGATGCGGGGGAAGATTGAGACGTAAGTTGGAGTCAGCGAAGCTCGTTTCGGCGAGCCGCTCCTTGGGCTTGGCTTAGGACAGGCTTCACCAAGTCGCCGCGGCGACCGCTCCCCAGCCGTATCCAGAGACCCCGATGTCAGAAGTCAGCGATCAGTTACGCGCAGCAGCCTTGGCGAGAGCGCGCTCGTTGCAGGCGGCACGCAAAGCTTTCATCTCGGCGCGCAGCACAACCATTCGCTTAGCAACGCCTTTGTATTTCTTCGTGATTCCTATGACCGTCCGTTTGACCGCGCCCTGGTGGACAAGGCCCTGAAGCTTTTCGTAAGCACGCAAGCGCAGCAGCTCTTCGCCGCCAGTGGCAGCGTTTCGCTCCCGCAGATTGAGCAAAATAATTTCGAATAACGGCTTGAATTCGAAAGAGGCCTTCGATGAGAGCACAGCGACCAGCTCTTCGGTAAGGTTGTCAGGAGCGCGACGTGTGAACGAGATAGCAGATCGTTTAGACATCTAAGAGTATCGCACCGATCCGGGAAATAGCATGATGTGCTCGGAAAAAAACATGCCGGCCGATACTCGACCACAGGGAGAAAGTTCGTTTCGGC
>QHQV01000349.1 GCA_003219945.1 Verrucomicrobiota bacterium
GTTTGACCATTGGCGAAACTGAAATCGTATTGAACAAGGCAGACTGAGCCGAAAACAGAAGGAGAAAAGTATGAAAGCAGTGTGCATCGAGCGTTATGGGAACGAAGACGTATTGGAACTCGCGGAGGTGGAACGGCCCACGCCGGGAGATAATGAGTTGCTGGTGAAAGTGCGGGCGGCAGCGGTAAATCCGGTCGATTGGAAAATCCGCGACGGATTAGGAGACATCTTCGGGTTGAAGCCGCCGCTGATTCTTGGATGCGAGGTGGCCGGGACAGTGGAGGCAGTCGACCGTCCGATCCGGACGGGCCTCAAAGATTTTGTAGCAGACGATGAGGTCTATGGTTATCTCGGCGCGTATAGTGGCGGTTACGCCGAGTATGTGGCAGCGCCGGCAAGCGAGTTCGTTCGTAAGCCAAAGCACATTGACTTCGATACAGCGGCGTCGGTGCCAGTCGCAGCACTGACTGCATGGCAGGGAATTTTTGACCACGGCGAACTTGCAAGGGGTCAGCGCATTTTGATCACCGGGGCGTCGGGCGCGGTCGGTTCGATGGCGGTGCAGCTGGCGAAAAACAAAGGCGC
>QHQV01000350.1 GCA_003219945.1 Verrucomicrobiota bacterium
AGCGCGTTCCCGCGATCTCCCCATGCTTCGCCCGGCGTTCATGCAAACAACGAAAAGACAAGTAAAAATAAGGTCGCTCACGAGTGAATTGCGGAAAAACATCCAGGTGGGTGTCGCGCTGTATTGAGGCAAACCAGTGGTCAGCGACTGAATCAGTCCCGCGAAATTCTTCGCGTACCCGGGATCGCTCAACCATGAGAACGTATTGGTGATGACGTAGAACATCGTGGAAGCAACAATCGATGCAGGGAAAAGCGTCTTCAGCGACGCCCGACGCTGCAAAAGAAGCCCGAGGCATCCAACAAGCGCCAGCGCGCCGTAGCGGACGAGAATCTGCGGATCGAGCAGCGGCGCACCATAACGAAGATTAATGATTACGTCGGAAATGAATAAACTCAGAAGCGGCACCGAGAACTTGTATTTTTTTGGGAAATAGACAGCGCTACACAGCGCGATCGCGGCGAGTGGCGCAAAATTGGAAAGCCAACCCGCCCCCGAATGAATCAGCAATCCTGTTGTGACCCGATAAACGACCACTGACAAAACGAGTAGAAGCGCGGGAATCATTCCACAGAATCTATCAGGCCACTTAGATATGCAACGAGCATTTGGAATTGGTTCATTCGGGGGTCAAATCGAGAATTCCCGTGGCACAATTGGAAGCGAGTTTGCGGGATCTTTCGACTCCGCGATCCCTCCTCTAAGGATCGCAACTCGCCTACTTCGCAGCTTACGCTTTGTTAAGACGCGCCTTCCGACGATTGGCCGCATTGCGATGAATGACTCCACTCTTGGCCGCTTTGTCGATCGCAGAAATCGCCGCACGAATCTGATCCGCCGTCCGCTCTGGCGCTGAGCGGATTTGTTTTTGCAGCCTGCGCAGGTGCGTCTTAATGCTTCGATTATGGGCCGACCGTCTAAGTGTCTGTCGGCCACGTTTAGCGGCTGATCTCGTGTTGGCCATCGGCGGTCAAGAAATTTTTTGAACGAACACCCGCTAGCGTGTTTATAAGCGTTTGTTGGACGCGACTTTCGATTTCTGCCGAGCGCCGGCAAGCGCTCCGGCCATCCGCATTTGATCTACGCTGAGTGAGCTGGAAGGTGGCGTCGCGAGCGTGGTGGCACTTATCTGGTGTGGAGGCTCCGGCGCGACCTTTGCAGCCGTGGCGGCAGTTATTTGCGGTGGCGGCTGCGGGGTTACGTTTGCAGCGACGACACCGCCGCTCATCTCACGCGGTTTCCCCTTTTCCATTTTCGGCAGCCGATCAGGAGTAATCTGCACAACAGCACCGACGGGCACTTGCGCATAAAGCTCGGCAACATCTTTCGACTTCATGCGGATGCACCCGTAACTTGCGGGCCGACCAATCTTTTTTTCCTCCGGTGTGCCGTGAATGTAAATGCAGCGTTGAAACGCATGCGCGTTCTGCGTCTCGAGACCGCGCAGCCAGATGATGCGCGTCGTGATGGGGTCCCGGCCAGGAGCGTTGGGCTGAAGAACCTCACCCGTTAACCGCCTGTTATGGAACACACCGCCGACCGGCACGTTGTCACCGATTTTCTTTTCTACGGCTAAATAGCCGAGAGGAGTGGTCATTCGTCCCCACGCGTCCCCCAAGCCGAACATTGAGGTTGATACGGGATACATCGCCACTTTACTGCCGTTGCGCAGAAGCATCAGCTTCTGATCACGGACGCTGATGATCAGCTGGTTCGAAGTGTCGAGGGGGGCGATCGCAAAGACGGACGTAGCTGAAATTATGCTGAGAATGACGGGGAGGGGCCGAAGCATGGGGGAATCTTTTACTCTACAATTTCGATTTGTCACGCGGGAATTGTGGCCCGCGCCCGTGAACCGCCAAGACTGAATTTCGACCAACGACTCACAAAGGAACTGAGACAAACGTAGAGGAATCCACCCTGAAACATCAGCAGAAAGGGGACCGATAAGAACTGCCGGTGCATGATGGCGTACACGACGAAGTAGCTGAAATAGATGGCAAACGCCAGCTCCGCGAGAGGAAGCGCCGACTTGAGTGGCCGGTACTTGCAGGTTCGCCACGGCTGTGACTTGCGCTCAATTCCGTACTTTGGCGTCCGCGTGAAATCCGATTTGTGATTAAGCATCGCTTCCAGCACTGCTCGCGCATTGTTGAGCGAGAGACCGATTCCTAATGCAAGCAAACAAGGTAGGAAAAAAAGGTCTTTGATCCACGTTCCCGGATGCAACTCACGTTGCGCGCAAATGTAAAAAAGCCCGACGGAAGCCGATGCTGCCAGGAAGATGGGGATATCGACAAGAACTGTGCGAATCCAGCCAACCGGAGGTCCACCGGTGGCAGGATATAAAAGGACGCAAAGAATAGCCAGTAGCAGGTAAGCGAAATTCGACATCAAGTGGCCGGTGGCTTCGAGCTTAATTGGAAAGGGCAATCGGCTTCGCCAAATGCTCGGCAACAACTTCTTGCATGTCTGGACTGAACCCTTCGTCCAACGATGCTGTTGAGACTTGAAGCCATTCATGTCCACCGGCAGCTCCGCCGGAGTGACGACGTCGGATAGATAAATAAACTTCCAGCCCGCAAGTTGCGCCCGATAGCTTAAATCGAGGTCCTCGCACAAAGTATCATATTGCCAGCCGCCGCTCTGCTCGATGCATGAACGGCGCCACAAGCCGGCTGTCCCGTTGAAATTGAAAAACCGCCCGCTGCGGCTACGGGCGATTTGCTCAAGCAAAAGATGTCCATCCAAAAAAATCGCCTGCATCCGCGTGAGCAGAGAATAGCCGCGGTTCAAATGCCCCCACCGCGTTTGAATCATTCCAACTGTCGGATCCGTAAAGAAATGAACGGTGCGTTTGAGCAGGTCCTTTTCCGGAACAAAATCGGCGTCGAGGATGCAAAGAAATTCGCCTTCCGCGGCAGCGAGTCCCACTGCCAGTGCGCCAGCCTTAAAACCGATCCGATTAGTCCGATGGATCCTCTGGACGTTGAAGCCGCGCTGGCGCAATTCCTCTGCACATGCCGCGGTAATCTCCCGTGTCTCATCCGTTGAATCGTCAAGTACCTGGATTTGCAGAAGATCCTGCGGATAATCGAGTTCGCTCACGGAAAGCAGCAGCCGCTCGGCGACGTACACTTCATTGAAAATAGGCAACTGCACCGTCACTTGCGGCAGGTTCTCGAAGTAGCGGGAAGGAACCGGCGGTCGCTTTCGGTTTTTCAGATACAAATAAATGATGAAATAGCGATGGATCCCATAAGCGGAAAGCCCGATAAGCACGCTCAGGTAACAGGCCGACCAAATAATATGTCCGATGCTTTCTTGCATGGAGATTGCTATGGCTGCGAATAGATGACGCAGTCAGGCCGACATGATGCAATTTCCAACAGTTGCGTCAATCCAAAAATCATACGGTCACCGGTGAAAACCCGCCGTCACATCGTGTTGATACACAGCAGTCTCTTATCGGTTCGCAATTGCGACGCCAACCGGTTTGGCGATATCGCCGTTGCCGGGCACTGTGCGTCTGAAAACCGGCTGTGTCTCTGCCGGCAATTCCCTCTTGCCTGAGACCACCAGCAGGTTAACGGTGACTGAATCGGTTTCCTGCTACACACCGGCATTTTATTGGGAAATTTCATGACGAAACGAAGGCGCGACCGTTTCGAGCGTTCCAAGATCATTATTCCGATTCTACTGGCAGGATGGATCCCGTCAGTCCTGACGCTGATTGTTTCCTACACGATCCTCCGCGACACGTTGGAATCACGGATTTTGCGAGACCGGCAAACGCTGGTGCAATTGCTTGGGCACGTGGTCAGAATCGATCTCAGCCGTAGCAGCGAAATTATCAACTATTACGAGAGCCTTCCCGAGGTCGCCAGGATTCTCAGTTCGCCCAATCCTGCGCCCGCCGCCCAACAGTGGGTTAACTCCGCCTTCTATTCGCATCCAAACGTTGATGGGATGTTCCTCGCTGCGCCGGATGGCTCCTTGCTCGGCTCAATCCCGACGACACCAGAATTGGTAGGCAAAGACTTTGGGGCGAATCAATGGCGTGAAGAAGCGGCTGCATCGGACCAACCAATCGTCTCTTCAGTCCATCCGAGGTTCTCCGACGGCCGCCTCATCAGCGACATTGTCGCCCCTGTTCGCGCGCCTGATAGGATGCTTCTTGGATTCGTTGGCGACTCGGTCCTTATAGAAAGAATTGGCAAGAGATTGTCCACTATCGAGTTTTCCGACCGCTTTGTTTTCCAGGTCCTGGACCAAAAGGGTGCGGCGCTCTTCGCGAATGATTTCAAGCCAAATCCCCGTGCCACTTCACCTGAAAGCAGCGAACTGCTCAAGCAAATCCGGCAGAGCAAGAGTGGGCACTTCGAATTTCAAAATAACCTCTATTCGTCTAGCCATATCGAATCCACTGGTTGGGTGGCACTAGTTGAGCAGCCTGTGCCGGTCGCTTACAAACCAGTTCATGATCTTCTCGGGCGAATGACGGTCTTGGCAGCCTGGCTAATCGTTCTGACCGCTGTGTTCGCCTGGCTGGGTAGCCGGTTCTACCAACGGCAACTGGAATCAAAGCAGCAACTAGAGCGTCAAGTTATCTTCAACGAGAAAATGCTGGCGAATATGCCCGGCGGGATCGCTCTAGTCGATCCAGTTTCTGGCCGGTTTCTTCATGCCAACGATGCATTTGCGCGGATGGCGGAACGTTTCGGACAGGTGCCCGCGGTTCGCGACATTACCGAAATAACCTGCGATGAGGTAAAGATTGCGCCTTCCGGGGCAGTTGAGCGGGTCCTTAACTTTGGAACGCCGTTTCAACTGATCGAGCATCCGTTGAAAGATATGTCAGGCGTAACGCATTTCCTCGACATCAATCTGCTCAGATTGCAAGGGGCGAAGGAAACCGTCCAGGGCGTGCTTTATCTGGTAGACGACAAGACGCGTGATGTCACGCTGCGCCAGGAATTGATTGCCGCAAACGCCGCGAAGGACCAGTTCCTGGCACAACTATCTCACGAGTTGCGAAGTCCTCTCACGCCCGTCATCGCCATGGTGGGAGAACTCGAAGCCGAGCTGCCCGATTCCGAGCCTGTCAAGGGAGCGCTTGAGGTGGTGCGCCGAAATGTCGAATTGGAAGCACGCCTCATCGACGATTTGCTCGACATCACTCGTATTTCCAAAGGCAAACTCCAACTAAGCTTCGAACCTATTTCCATCCATCAAATCCTCCAGCGCGCTTATGAGATATGCCGCAACGAAATCGAGGCAAAGAACCTCGAGGTGAACTTTGCACTTCGTGCGGCTCACCCGTACGCGGAGGGCGATCCTGCACGCTTGCAGCAGGTTTTTTGGAACCTGATCAAGAACAGCGTCAAGTTTACACCGGAAAAGGGCCG
>QHQV01000351.1 GCA_003219945.1 Verrucomicrobiota bacterium
CAGATCGATCATCAGATCATGCACCGCCTGCAGCGCCGCTGCGTCTTTGCCGTAGAGATCTTTCCGCACAAAGGCGTCCTTGAGCTTTGTGCCGGAGACAAGCTCAACTGCGCGCGCGTGCGGCGATTTTCCAGCGAGCACTTTTTTTACCAGCGGATTGTCTGCGCCGAATGCAGAGGCGAAATCGGTCAACGAGTCCGTGAGTCGCAAAATCTCGTAATCGTCATAGATGGGTTCGTCGGAAAAAAGCTCCAGTTCTAATGATTCTCGCGCGCTATCACGAAAAGTCGGGATCCGTTCTCCGTTGGGCTTCGCGCGCTCATCGGCTGCACGAAGCAGCAGGCGCGCATACTTGAAAAGATTCCCGGCGAAAGCTCGTGGCCCGCGGTAACCAACCGTGACCGGCCGTTCCTGCTCGAGGTAATTGTACACTGGCGCGTTCTTCGCGAGTTCAGCCTGCGCACGCTTGATCCGGTCGTAGGCGGAAAGTGCGGACGTGAATTTCGCATGACGCCCAATCGCGTCGCGTGGTTTTCCCTCGCGCGCTTCAAGCGCTGACCAGATTTGCGGATCAAGCAGTCCAGCCAGATAGCCGTCGTAGCGTTTCCGGTTGTTTTGATCTCCGAACAAGTCCTCGCGCGCTTTACGTGCGTTCTCGAACGAACGCGCGCTGTAGGCGGATTCCAAGACTTCACGACGATAAAACATGTTCAGGACGTACGGCAGATAACGGTCGCGCATATCGGCCATCTCGGCCAAGGTGAGTTGCCGGTCCGTCTTGCCGGGGCTGCCGCTTACGAAAATGAGTTCGCCGTCGGTCGGCCCATTGGAATTGAATTTGAGAAAGTGCTCGATCTTTGCCGGTTGGCCATTTTCGTACACCCGAAAAAGGCAGATATCCAGATCGTACCGGGGATACTCGAAATTATCGGGATCCCCGCCGAAGAAGGCCATTTGCTGCTCAGGCGCGAAAACTAACCGGACGTCATCATAACGTTTGTACCGGTAAAGATGGTACGCGCCGCCTTGGTAGAGCGTGACGACGTCCGATCTCAGTCCGGTTTTATCTTTGCTTTCCTTTTCAATGGCAGCAATGGCAGCATTGCGCGCAGTGGAAGCCTGATCGCTCGTCATGCCTGGTTGTTTCACTGCGCTGGCAACGCGCGCGGTTACGTCCTCGATGGATATCAGCACGTTCAACTCCAGATCCGTGGATTTGATTTCATCGGCCTGCGTTTTCGCATGGAAACCGTCCCGCAGATAATTGTGCTCGGCGCTGCCCATCTTCTGCAACGTGTCGGCGCCGACGTGATGGTTTGTGATCACGAGGCCGTTCGGCGAAACGAAGGATCCGCTCCCGCCAGAATTGAAGCGAACACTGGCCTTTTGGAGATGTTCAAGCCACTGCGGCGACGGCTCGAACTGATATTTCTCCTTGAGCTGTTTTAGCGGCGGCGCGTTGAAGAGCCACATGCCTTCGTCTGCGAACGCAGGTGCGTTCAATGCAATCCCGAGAAGCAAAAGTGCACAACGGAAGTGCGTGTGAACTCGATTTAGCATGCGCGGACCATAAAGGGCAGAGGGGAGAGCAACAACTGCGGTCTAATTGAAAGCGGCGGAGCACCGCCGCACTCCAAAACGTAAGCGACAAACACAGCCTGGCAATCACGGCCACGTTTTGGAGTGCGCCAGTGCTCTGGCGCTTTTTCTGATGGCCAAATATGCAAAGGCGTTTGTATGGGTGCGACTCGCTGCGCCCTCGCCAATCGTTGTGCGTTGAATAACTTCCCACCGATGTTTCGGATCAAGCGTCGCAAAATTGAGCGGCTCGACTTTATTCTGGCCGGCGCGCAAAAGTCCGGCACGACGGCGCTGCACTACCTTCTGAGCAGGCATCCTAACATCTGCATGGGCGATCAGCAGGAAATACATTTTTTCGATAACGACGCGATGTTCGTTGCCGAGCCCAATTATGCAGAATTGCACAAGCATTATCCGTCGATTGCTTCTTCGACTATCGCAGGTGATTGCACACCGAGTTACCTGTATCACGAACCGGCGATGCAACGCATTTGGAATTACAATCCGAAGATCAAGTTGCTGATCCTCCTGCGGAATCCGGTCGAGCGCGCGTTTGCCCACTGGAACATGCAACGATACAGAGGGCTCGAGCCACTAGATTTTTTCGACGCGATTCGAGAAGAAGAAACGCGCATTGCTGGAGCGCCGCCGGCTGAAGCGCGCCGTTTTGCCTATCTTGAGCGAGGATTTTATGGACGCCAACTCGAGCGCGTCTTCAAATTTTTTCCGCGCGAGCAAATGAAGATCGTGAAATTCGAAGACTTCAAAGCGAAGCAGCGCCAAACGCTCGCCTCAATCTTCTCGCTCCTTGGACGCAAACCTTTGCGTTCGCTGCGCAACAAAGACAGAAACGTTGTGCCGTACGAGCGGGCAATAAACTGGGAAGAGCGCGTTTTCCTTTACAATCTGTTCGCCGAAGACATCTCCAAAATTGAGCAACTGCTGGGCTGGGATTGCTCAGATTGGAAATTGTGAGCGAGTTGCCGCTGACGATGAGCGCTCAAGGAGAGGACGTTTCCAATCCGCTCTCTCTTTGATTCGCCGGACTAGAGACCGCCGCTCCTTGTTTTGAATCGCGGCCGCTCAGCCGGATTCGCGGCAAGTAACGCCTTCCAACGAACAATTCGCGCACCTTGCGATTCAAAGAACGTGCGCAGTTCTGGTGTGAAAAATGAAGAACCGTCCGCGCGTCGATTGAATTCCAGAAGAAGGCGCCCGTCAGGTTTGAGAAATCTTGTGCGCACATCGTTGATAAAGAATTTCCAGTCAGCCTCTGTCCATTCCAGCCATTCACCGTTTTCGCGCCGTGCGATCCGGTGGAAACAGACGCGATGCGCGGTGACGAGATCGAATTTTTTGCCGAGATCGGGCAAAAGCGCCTGCGGATTGATTCGTCCCACGACGCGACTAACGCCAAAAAATTTTGTCGTCCCGCGGAAGAAAGGTTCGTCATCGGGGTCGAGCCCGAGGCCGTTGTGGCCAAACATCCGGCAGAGATAGAGAAAATAACCGGGGCCGCAGCCGAGATCTAGGATGTCGAGCGGCCGCGACCGATCAAGCCAGAGGTCCTGCACGCGCTTTACGTTAACGCCAACCCAGTAGTTGGCATCCTCATAGGCGTTGATCTTTCGCGCGTTCGGTCGATACGGATAATGTTCCCGCAGTCTTACCAATTCCGCCTTATCAATCGTCGCGAGAATGCGTCGAGAGCTTACCGGGTGCGACCAGCGGCAAACATGCTCCCACAGACTTTCCGCGGCGTCGCGGGTAAAAAGTTTTTGAAATTTTTGCGAAAGCACGGTGAAACGATGCAGAAAAGAGGCGCTCTCCTCAAGGAACGACGCCTTTTACCCCCATCACTCCTTAATTTCTACTCGAATCAGACCGGTGGAGCCTTCGCGAGTCATGAATCCGCCGGCCCAGCCATTGCCGGGATAGAAAAATTGCTCGTAACGCCAAAGCATCTGGAGATTCGCGCCGGAGGATTTCTTCCACACAATTTCGTAATAAATGTGGCGTTTCCAAGACGGCGACTGACCGGTCATCAGGTTCATATCGAACCGTGTCGGCCAGCTGAGAACGCTGTGACGCGTGGCGACGAGAGCGTGATCGCCCGGAGGCGGCGCAGTAACGAGACGCTCGCCAGTATCCTCGGATGCGGATTTAAGCGGCCCGAAAGGGAAAACTTTGCCGCTGCTCGCCAGTGCAAGTTGGTTGTCCTTGGTTGAGCCGAGACTCAGCGATAAACCTGGCGTGACGTCATTCAGACTGAAACTGACGCTATCGCAGGTCAGAATGCCGCCGGTCCCACTGCCTTCATATGCAATCGATTGAATCGGCGCGAATCGGATTTCCACCGTCCAGTAACGATCGATGAACGATGAGATTTGGCGTCCCCGAAAAATCCACAGCGCTGCCAAAACAGCGGCAGCGACTGCAATGATCACAAGCAGGACGAGAATCCGCCGCATACGTCTCTGAGTTATGTGTCCGCTTTCAAATTCCGCACCTGGAATAGTTCTCGATCTACTCTCGTGAAACTAGGCCGCTACGATGCGCCAGGTCAATCTAAGGCGCCTCTACCCCCAGCGCAGGATCCTGTAATATCTCATCGGCGCGAATCTTTCATTGCGCGGATTGCCCGCCGCAGCCGTCGGGCCATGAACCAGTCTGGCGGGCGTATCTCGAAGTCGTTAGGCGTGAACTCCTCCGTCACATCAGCAGCAAAAATATCGGCCCATGGGCTACCCCAAACGGATTTTGCAAACGCATTATTGTCGGACTGCAATTCTCGTTCGATGTGTCGCGCCAGCGAAGTGCTCAGGCCGCAATTCTGGCGTCCACCAGCCTTGTTTCTTTCAGATGTGCGGCGAGTCCTTTCTTGCATCGCTCAGCCTGAAGCCACTTGAGCGGCTTACCGGCCCGCGGGATCGCGCGCAATACCTCGTGGGCGTAGCAGATGCGCTTTCTCATGCTCTTAGCTCTCGAGCGTTATGGCGAACCAAGCCCAAGAAGATCACATTTGCTGACCGGCCCAGACAAAGCAAGCGTGAGGTGCTTCGCCGGGGTTGCGCCGATCGGCACAAGTATTGATCAGATTGCGAATTTCGTTTATGCGGAAAAAACAAATGCCAGAGCACGTTGACAAACCAGAGCCACGGGGACAAACGATAGCCGCAGTTCTCGCCGTCGGCGCTATTTACCTGGCCCTGCCGCGCAACGTCGTTGTCGGCCCGATTTGGTTGTTGCCGACTGTGATTGTCGTCTTGCTCGTTCCGACTGTAGTGAGCCATCGCGTGGGAAGACAATCACTCAATCGGCTTCTCGGATTCATTATTAACGGAATCACAACACTGGCGCTGATTGCCTCTGTAATTTTGCTCGTCCGTCTATTGCCGACACACCGCGAATCTCCATTGCAGTTGCTCCGGTCCGGCGGCCTACTTTGGTTGACGAATGTGATCGTGTTCGCTTTGTGGTACTGGCGCCTGGACGGCGGTGGGCCGACCTTGCGCCAGAAACAACGGAAATTCGGCAGCAAGAGTTTCCTCTTTCCACAGATGCAAATTACGCATGACGAGCGACCCGAATTTGCGTGTGCACGATGGCATCCACACTTTGTCGATTATCTGTTCGTCGCGTTCACGCAGAGTTCCACATTCGGTCCGACTGACGCGCCGCTGCTAGCACGCTGGGCAAAGGTTCTGGCGATGATCCAGATCTTCATCTCGCTCAGTATTGTCGTCTTGCTGATCTCCGCGGCCGTCGGAGCCTTGTAATTCGGCGACTCGGCCCTATAGCCACCGCGCTGTGCGCCGTTCAGTTTCGCCTCAGCACTTTTCCTCAATCGCCGACAGGGCGGTGGCCATAGAGAAATTGTAAGTCGTGAACTATTTACCGACTAAAATCAAAATACCTGTCACCAGCGCCAGAACTCCCATCACGATGGCACCAATCGCAACGTGAAAGAGGGTAGTGATTCCGACAAGAATGAGATAGATGGCAAGCAGGAGCATTCCGATGTTTTTTGTCATGATGCTCCGTTTTTGGAGCAAGCCGATTAGCTTTGCACGCTAAAACTGCGTCCATCGGCGCAAAGGAATCCCACTGCGGCTATTCCAAATCGAAACGCTTAAGCTTCGACCCTGCAATTTTGTAGGAGGCACATATCTCATAGGCGTAGCCGCGGCCGCCTTGATGCTTATTAACCATGATGACAGGATCAAAGCCTTCGCTGCCGAGTTGATGCGCAATGGCTGCAGACGCTGTTAGTTTTGCGGAGAGTCCTGAGTCTTTCTCCATTGCCGTAAAACGCATAAGGTCGTCAATCCGCCAACCGTCGCGCTGGTGAACGAGTAGAAACAGAACTCCAATATGAGAATCCGTCCCGACCGTGGGTGGTTTAGCCGTGGCAAAAAGCAACGCGGACTTGTCGTCCGACCAGATGGTGTCGCACGATTCAATAGCAAGCGCAGCAACTGGTTTGCCGCGACTTTCCGCACCGATCTCAGCGATCGTAAAAAGAAACGCTAATTTGCCTTTCGTTGCGCCTGGCTGAAATGCCTTCATGGTCGTGACAAATCCGTCGACTGAATCGAAACGGAATCACGATTCAGCTCGGATCCTTCTGTTAACGCGGCAAACGCTGCAAGCCCAACGAACAGAAGTTCCGGTTTCACAAGTGCGTTTTCGACGGCACCAGAATCGCTTCGCTCATGCCGTGTAAAAACTTTTTATCTGCCGGAGCGATGGTGGCAAGCGCACCGCGTAATCTCACTCGGTCACGCTCAACAAAATAGTAAGGGCAAAGCCGGACGCGGCCTTTCATCGCTTTTAACTCGCCAGAATCCGGATCCCAATATTGGTGGTCAAAAAGAGCGCCTTTGTGAAATTTTTGCAGGATCGTAGGACTCGACTGGAATGTCGCGAGGGCGTGTTCGATGCGTTTTTCCCATTCGGCGTGCGGCAGGTCGCTCCCGAGCGCGATTCCGCGGCTGCCCCAGCCAAGTGGGGAGAAACCGCTCACTTTCAAGAGAAGATCGCGGTCTTTCTGGCTGAATTTCGCAGCCTCGCGCCAGTCGTGAATTTCCAGACGTGGAATGACTGCATGCTGGGGCAGGGGAGTCGGATCGAGCAGCCAGGAATAGGGAATTACTTCCTGTAACTTGATGAAATATTTCTCGCCCAGTTCGCGTCGCCAAAATTCGCGCAGCGGCTGAAGCCAGAATAGCGCGAACCACATTTTTTCCTCTAGATATGGCTTGATCGGCGGCGTAACCGTAATTCGCCTGTCTGCGTTCGCACGCAGCGCGTTTTCCATTCCCGGAATATTTGGCAGGTCGAACAATTCGAAGAACCGGTACACAGCGCGTCCTTCGTGTGGTTCGTAGTTTTCGGCGGGTACTACACGCCAATTGTAACCGGGGGCGTTGACCCCGGCAGCCGTGAATGTGCAAACAGAGCTGGAGTCATCGCCTCCGGCTACAGGGCGTTGATTTAATCGCGCCGCAAGCCATTCCATCTCCGGCCGATAGGTCGCCGATTCCTCCGAAATGACGATATCAGCGCCGTTTGGCATAATTGCGCGAAATCCCTCCAACATTCCGCTCGCGCCGCCGACGATGTCGTTATCGAATGAAGAATACGCCTGGTTTAGCCACCCGGTCAGACCGATCCCGCCCGGGACCGAATCAATCTCAGCAATGATGTAGCCTTTCTCGGTGAGGATGAGGTCTGGCCGGATTACTCGCGGCAAATCATCGCGGATATCCTTCTGCCGCGAAAATTCAATCAGCTCTTTCGGTTTACCGGCGTCGAGATATTGCGCCACCCATTCGGGTTGCTTGCCTTTAACGCTCAGCTGATACAGCTGATTGCAAGCCCGCTGAAAAACAAAAAGGCGATGCCCGAGCTGCTCGAGGTCGGGGAGAGATTTCCTGTCGATCGGAAATGCGTTCGGCGAAAGCAGCCACTCTTTTTCGGCGAAGAGCCCTTCCTTGGGGAAAGCGGTCCGAATGATTTGCAGACGGTCTTCAGCGGCAGCGACCATTTACTTAAGGTCGAACATCGAACGTCCAACGTCCAACGTCGAATAGCCGGATACTATAGGCGTCTCTGTGTGACGTTTGACACAAAGGCCCTACACTCACCGTCCCGAGGCCATTTTCTTGAGTACGAGCTTCACCAGTTCTTCGGCTGCTTTTGCTTCGCCTTTCTGCTGGAAATCGTGGACGGCCTTATGTGCATCGACTTGCTTATAGCCGAGCGCGATTAACGCGAGCACAGCCTCGTTGGCCTGCTCCTGCTCTGGCGTCGGCGCGTGAGCTGCGCTGGCTACTTGCCATGCCGCCGCTACGCCGAGCTTGTCTTTCAATTCGAGAACGATTCGCTCGGCTGTCTTTTTCCCGAGGCCGCTGATTTTCGAAATCGCTGCAACATCAGAATTCACCACAGCCGCTTTGAAACTTATCACGCTCATCCCGCTCAAAACCGCGAGCGCCAGCTTTGGCCCGATGCCGCTGACGTTGTTGACGAGCAATCGGAAAAGATCCCGCTCGGCTGGCGTCATGAATCCATACAGCACGTGCGCATCCTCGCGCACGGCCAGATGCGTGAGAATGCGGATAGCCTGCCCAACAGCAGGAAGCTTGTCGTAGCTCGACAGCGGAATGAACACTTCGTAGCCAACGCCGCCTACATCCACAGTCGCTTGCGTGGGTAGGGCGTTCACGAGTTTGCCATCGAGGAACGTAATCATGTTAAGTCGTGAATCGTTAAATCATTGTATCGTCAAATGCGCTCACTCAGATTTCAACACCAGCGTGAG
>QHQV01000352.1 GCA_003219945.1 Verrucomicrobiota bacterium
AATTTCGCGGGATCCTTCAACTTTGCTTAGGATGACTTCGCTGCCAACTCCACCGCGAGATTAACTGCGGCGATCATGCTGTCGGGCCTCGCGATTCCTTTCCCGGCTATCTCGAATGCAGTCCCGTGATCAGGGCTCGTGCGAGGCAAGGGGAGGCCCAGCGTTACGTTCACGCCGCTGTGGAACGCGTGCAGCTTCAACGGAATCAGTCCCTGGTCGTGATACATGCAAAGCACCGCGTCGAATTCGCGTTCAATCGCTCTGTGGAAAACGGTGTCCGGAGAAACCGGACCGGTGAAAACGAGTGGCGAATGACGAGTGACCACTGATGAGTTTAACTCCTCGATAGCGGGCGCGATAATTTCAATTTCCTCGCGGCCGAGTTTGCCGGATTCCCCGGCGTGGGGATTGAGTCCGGCAACGGCAAGACGCGCAGCAGTCTTGCCGCGCGAGCAGAGAAACTCCGCGAGCAACAAGCCGACGCGCACTATCTCTGATTGCTTGAGCGCGCGGTGGACTTTGCACAGGGGAATGTGCGCCGTGACGAGCGCAACGGTCAGTTTTCCGCCGGTCAAACACATGGCGAAATTTTTCACGCCGTAGCGCTCCGCAAAAAATTCGGTTTGCCCGGAGAACCTGAATCCGACTTCATACATCCGGGCCTTGTGAATTGGCCCGGTCACAATGGCATCGAGCTCGCCGCGGCGGGCGAGTGTCACCGCTTCTTCGAGCGCAGCTGCGGCGGCGCGTGCAGTTTCCAGCGTCGGTTCGCCGGCTTTACAATTTGGCTGGCGACCGATGACCACGTATTCAGTCGAATGGGGAACGCCTCCCGATTTCAGAGCAAGCTCGACAATCTCCGGTCCGATGCCGGCGCAGTCGCCAAGTGTGATTCCGATGCGCGTCGGCGTGCTCGTTCTCATGCCGGTGATGATAATCGAATTTGTTCACTCGGCACCCCAAGGATAACAAAGGAGAGGAAGAGTAAGCGGAAGAGGAAGAGCTCGATGCGTCAGAACGTCTTTATGTAGGCTTTCTGCCGCAAGCTGGCGAGCCAACGTTCCTGAAGTTGATGGGCTTCTTCCTGTTCTAGTTTCTTCTCGATGTCGGCGCGCACTTCGTTGAGAGATTTAGTGCTGCCGCCGTGTTTATCCTCAACCTTCAGGATGTAATAATTGCCGGCGTAATCGATGATGTTGCTGATTCTGCCGACAGGCATGTTGAAGGCGAACTTTTCCAGCGGTTCCGCCAAAGTTTTGCGCTCGATCCAGCCCCAGTCGCCCCCGTTGTCCTTCGTGCTGTCCTCGGAATACATCTGCGCCACCTGCTCAAACTCCGCGCCACTGGCGAGCTTGCCGAGCACTTCTTCGGCGAGTTCTTTTTGCGCGGGGGCACTGGCGGTGTCCTTGTGGCCGGAAATCATGATCATTCGCAGCTTGATCTGCTCCTTGGATGTAAATTCATCACGATGTTTCCTGTAGTACTCCTCGATCTTGGTGGGCGAAACAATCGAATTTGTTTTGACATTGTGGCCGCGCATCGCTCCCACAATAATCTTTTCCATCTCTTTTTGTTTGAACTCACCCAGCGTATAGTTCTGCGCCTCAAGCGTTTTGACGAACGTGTTGCGGTCACCGCCAAACGATTCGCGGATGATCTGTTGTATCCGCATGTCCACGATGTGATCAGGAATCTCGAAGCTTTCTTTTTTGAATGCCTGAATGACGAGTCGCCGATCAATCAGGTCTTTCACTGCGAGTTGGCGAAGTTCCGTCAATTTGTTCGCTAACTCTTGCCCTGTGTACTGCTGGCGCAGCACCTTTTCCTGCGGCGCGGACAAAGCGCGCACCTGCGAGAATGTGATGACCTCACCATTAACAACCGCTGCAATGCCGTCTACGACTGTGGGTTCTTCCTCCGCAAATGCGACGTTATGGATCGGGACTTGAAGAAGTGCACCGACCGCCAGGAAAACGGCCACAAATGGACGCATGAAATTACTCATAATTTCTTGATCAATTCGACAATCTCCGGGAGGTGTTGATCGATTTTCGATCCAACTAAACGGGGGAATTTGCCCGCGACAAGTATAAAATCCCCATGCCGCGTCAACATCACTTTGCGCTCACGCACTTCCACACGGCTCACCCCTGATTCTGCAGCGGCGAGTTTGATCTCGACCAGCGCGAACAAGCTGTCAACGGCCGGTGGAAACGCTCCGAAACGATCGCGCCAATCGCGACGCAGTCGTTCAAGTTGCTCGCGCGACGCGATCTCCGCAATCTCACGGTACGATCGGATGCGCATGGCAGGGTCGCTCACGTAGGCGACCGGAATGAACGCGGGAATGCGCTCAGGAACAGGCGTCTTTGCGGCGGCTGGAAAGCCGTTGGGTTTTGTGGGCGGCGCGATGAACTCTGCTTCGTTTGTCACCACAAAATCAAGGCGCACGTCCACATCCAGCCGGAGTCCCGTTTTTTGTCCTTTCAGCTGCGCAACTGCCTGCTTGAGCAACTGACAATACAAATCGAAACCCACTGCCACGATGTGGCCGCTCTGCGCGGTGCCGAGAATGCTGCCCGCGCCGCGAATCTCCAGATCCCGCATGGCGATGCGAAAACCAGCGCCTAGCGAGCTGTATTGCTTGATCGCGCTGATCCGCTTGCGCGCGGCACCGACTGTCATCATTTCGCGAGGCAGAAGCAGATAGGCATACGCCTTGTGCTCGGCCCGACCGACGCGTCCGCGCAATTGATATAAATCCGCGAGGCCAAATTGATCCGCGCGATCAATGATGATCGTATTTGCATTCGGAATATCGAGCCCGCTTTCGATGATCGTCGTGCAAACGAGCACGTCTGTTTTCCCACCGATAAATCGCGCCATCACCGATTCCAGTTCGTCGGCATCCATCTGGCCGTGGCCGATTTCAACTCTGGCTTGGGGACAAAGATGCACGATGCGTTCGCGTACCCGCTCGATCGACGCGACGCGGTTGTGCAAAAAGAACACCTGACCCTGCCGTTCCAGCTCGCGATCAATCGCGGCGCGAACGATCCGTTCATCGTACGCTGACACGACCGTTTCGACCGGCAAACGATTGAGCGGGGGAGTCTCGATCGTGGACATGTCTTTCACCCCCACCAGCGAAAGATAGAGCGTGCGCGGAATTGGCGTGGCGGAAAGTGTCAACACATCGACGAGCTTGAAGAGTTCTTTGAATTTCTCCTTGTGCAGAACGCCGAAGCGCTGTTCCTCATCAATCACGACCAAGCCGATATCCTTGAAGACGAGGTCGCCGGAAATGAGTCGGTGCGTGCCAATGACGATATCGACACCGCCTTCGCGTAACAATTGCAGCACTTTTTTCTGTTCGGAATGCGAACGAAAACGGCTGAGCATTTCGATCCGCACCGGATACTCGAGCATGCGCTGCCGGAACACTTCGAAATGTTGCTGAGCAAGCACAGTCGTCGGCGCGAGCACGGCCACTTGCTTCCCCTCCATCACGGCCTTGAATGCCGCGCGAACTGCAACTTCCGTTTTGCCAAAACCAACATCGCCACAGATCAGGCGATCCATTGGCCGCGGCCGTTCCATATCGATTTTCGTGTCGATGATCGCCTTCATTTGGTCTGGCGTTTCGCGGAACGGAAATGAACGTTCGAATTCGGCCTGCCATTTTGTGTCCGGCGTAAATGCATAGCCGGGCTGCATTTGCCGCTCCGCCTGGACGGTGAGCATTTTGCCCGCATAATCGAAAATGGATGCCGCGGCTTTTATTTTTGCGCGGGCCCATTTGCCGTCACCGAGCGAGCTGAGCGGCGGCGATTTTTTTCCTGCGCCAACGTAACGCGAAACGAGATACGCTTGCTCGAGAGGAACATAGAGCTTCGCTTCGTCGGCAAACTCGATTGCGAGGACTTCCTGCTGTTCGTCTTGGTAGGGCGCGACCGCCGGGCGCGCCCGAGGCTCGATTGAAGGACCGCCCGGCGGTCGGTCCCTACCAATTTTCATTAACCCCAAAAATCTTCCGATACCGTGCTCGAGATGGACGACCAAATCGCCTTCGGTGAGTTCGCTGAAATCGATTTGTGCGCGGTGACGTTCGGCGCGACGCAGCCGCAAAAGCCTTCGAGGATGGACTGCGAATCGTCCGAACAACTCTG
>QHQV01000496.1 GCA_003219945.1 Verrucomicrobiota bacterium
GGTCCGCGATCTTCTTGGCAATCTCGCTCTGAATAGCAAATACGTCCGCTAAATCGCGGTCGTATCGCTCTGCCCAAAGATGCGTATCGGTCCTCGCATCAATCAGCTGTGCCGTCACGCGCACCCGATTGCCCGAGCGCTGCACACTTCCCTCCAATACATTCGCCACCCCGAGTTGCTGGGCGATCTCGCGAACATTGCGCATCGCCGCATTCTTGTACTGCATCACGCTTGTGCGACTAATTACTTTCAAGTCGGC
>QHQV01000497.1 GCA_003219945.1 Verrucomicrobiota bacterium
TTGCCAATGGCGGTACTCAGCCAAGTCTTCCGCGATGTGCGCCGACAAAAGAATGTGCCCTGCATCGCCGCAGTCGAGCACCCGCTGCGCAACATTGATCCCGGATCCGACTATGTTGGTTTTGTCGTTAACATCCGTGACACGATTGATCGGCCCGCTGTGAATGCCCATGCGCAGCTGAATGTGCGGATGCTCCAGCAATGCCTTGCTGATTGCGAGCGCGCATCGCACCGGCTCTTCTGGACTCTGAAAGAATGATAACGCCATT
>QHQV01000498.1 GCA_003219945.1 Verrucomicrobiota bacterium
AAGGTCCGCTTCGTTGGTGCCGGCGCGATCGGCGTTTCGGCGATTTGGACATTGCTCAAATTGGTAAAGCCTGTCGCCAGAGGGCTCGCTAGTGCGATGGCTGCATCGCGCGCGCGAAAAGCCGGTCGGGCCGATACCCTGCCGATCACTGAGCGCGACATTCCGATCGGCATAGTCGGAGTGGTAACGCTGATCTGCATGCTGCCGATCGCCTGGTTGCTGGGATATTTTGGCAACAGCAGCGGTCTCGGTGCGCATTTGCCCACACTCATCATCGGCGGGGTCGCTTACGTTGTGTTAATGAGCTTCTTCGTTTCCGCAGTGTGCGGGTACATGGCGGGGTTGATCGGTTCCTCGAACAGTCCGTTGTCCGGGATTGGCATCTTAGTCGTGATCGGTGCGGCGTTACTGCTCGTGATTGGCGTGAAACCGTACGTCGGCCCGGCTGCGAGCAAGGCGCTGATGGCGTTCGCGCTTTTTACGACTGCAGTGATCTTCAACGTTGCGGCGATCGCCAATAACAATTTGCAGGACCTCAAGACTGGACAACTGGTTGATGCGACACCATGGAAGCAACAAGTCGCGTTGATTTTCGGTGTCATCGCGGGCGCCTTCGTCATTCCGCCGGTACTCGACCTCGTGAATCACGCTTACGGTTTCGTCGGAGCGCCGGGCGCCGAAGCGCGTGCGCACCCTTTGCCGGCGCCCCAGGCAGGATTGATTTCGTCACTTGCGCAAGGAGTCATTGCTGCCGATATCGACTGGAGTTTGATCCGGATCGGGGGATTGATCGGCATTGGTATCATTCTATTGGACGAGATCCTCGCCCGCACTACACGACACATGCGCGTTCCACCGCTGGCAGTCGGTCTCGGCATTTATCTGCCCACGCAGAGCACTCTGATGATCGTGGTCGGAGCCGTTGCCGGTTGGTTGTTCGATAGGCGCGCTGATCGTACCGCGAGACCGGAAGCAACGAAGCAGCTTGGCGTGCTCCTCGCGTCTGGAATGATCGTCGGCGAGGGCATTCTCGGCGTGGTAATTTCGGCGATCATCGTCTTTTCAGGCAAAGACGCGCCGCTGGCGTTAGTCGGTCCTGGCTTCGAAACC
>QHQV01000353.1 GCA_003219945.1 Verrucomicrobiota bacterium
CGGAAAACGTACAAATCACTCTTGCCCACTTACGATGTCTTCGACGAGGAGCGATATTTTCAGCCGGCCGAGCGCGTCGAGCCGTTTCTCGTTCACGGAAAAAAAATCGGCGTAACGATTTGCGAGGACATTTGGACGGAACACTACCTGCCGCGACCGCTCTACGATTGCGAGCCGGTGCGCAGCCTGGTGGAGCAAGGCGCGGAGATCATCGTGAATCTGAGCTCGTCGCCATTCAGCTTGCACAAGCCGGCGATCCGCTACGAAATGGTGGCAGGTCTCGCACGCGCTCACCAACGCCCCATCAGCTACTGCAATCTGATAGGCGGCAACGACCAATTGGTCTTCGACGGTAACTCCTTCGCGCTGAATTCAGCGGGGAATGTGATCGCGCAACTCGCGGCGTTTCGGGAAGACGAACGAGTCGTCGATACGGATTCGACTTCGACCATCGAATTTCACCAGGGCAAAATACCTGAGCAAATTTTTGCCGCGCTTTCTCTCGGGCTCCGCGATTACTGCCGCAAATGCAACTTCGACTCGGTCGTGGTCGGTCTGAGCGGTGGAATTGATTCCGCTGTTACTGCAGCCATTGCCGCCGATGCGTTGGGTCCGGAGAACGTAACCGGCGTGTCCATGCCAAGCCCGTACTCGTCGCGCGGTAGCATCGAGGACGCGCGGGCGCTCGCCAACAATCTCGGGTTAAAATTTGTCGAGATTCCGATCACCGACGCGTTTCAGGTTTTCAAGGCCCAGTTCAAGGAAATTTTCAAAGGGCTTCCCGAAAACGAGACGGAAGAAAATATGCAGCCGCGCCTGCGCGCAATGATCCTGATGGCACTCTCGAATAAGTTCGGTCACCTCGTTTTGTCGACTGGAAACAAGAGTGAACTCGCTGTCGGTTACTGCACGTTGTACGGCGACATGGCAGGCGGGCTGGCGGTCATCAGCGATGTGCCAAAGACCATGATTTACGAGCTGGCTCGATGGATTGATTCCGATTACGCGCAGCGAGCGATTGAGGTCAATCGTCCCTACCTCGCCGGCAAAGGTAGGGGCGGTTCACCCGAACCGCCTCGCGGAGAAGTCATTCCAAAATCCACAATCGAAAAACCGCCCAGCGCCGAGTTAAAGCCAAACCAGAAAGATCAGGACACACTTCCGCCGTACGAAGTTCTCGATGAAATCCTGCAGCTTTATGTGGAGGAAAACCTCAGCGCGCGCGACATCATCGCGCACGGTTTTGATGAGAAAACAGTGCGCTGGGTGCAGCGCCGGGTCGATCTGAATGAATACAAGCGCGAACAAGCTGCGCCCGGACTGAAAGTCACCAGCCGCGCGTTTGGCATCGGCCGCAAGATGCCCATCGCGCAAAAGTATGTCGACTGAACCGCGCTGCGGCGTCCCGCATAGTGCAGCACACTGACGTTAAGACAAGGCGAGCTCTTTTGCGGCAAATAGCCGGCGTTGTGGATGGAAACGAGGCAAGCGGCCCGCGAAAACCGCAAATTTCCCCATCCCGACGGCGGCTAGGTATCGGCGGTGTCGTTCTTGCCGCGCCCAGTCTTTTGTTGCAGCTCGTCGATCTTTTTTGAAGCTTCCGCCTTGGTCCAATTTTCGTTGAATTCTTCCGCAGCTTCGCGACAGAGCGTCTGCAGGTAAGAACGTTGCGGGCCAGTCATCGGCTCGTCTTTTGTGACCCACTCATCGGGATCTTTCTCCGGATTGAGTGACGCCGGCGGTACATCTGGCGGAACGTCGTCCGTTTTCATCACAGGCAGATTCGTGCCCGCTGCCGTCAATGGACTTGTCGGAATACGAGCCAGTCGTCAGCTGGCGCGCGACTCGAGCCTGGGACAATGTCCGGAATCCGATCGCTGGCTGAGGTATGTCGCTGTGCCACAATGTACTTGGTGACGGGATTAGAACACTTACGTGACAACGGTATTGGCACATGAACCGCACTTTGCCCGAAGAGCCGACGATTTGGCTGTTAAACGGCGTCGGCCGTTGCACCGGAAAACTATTGCAGGCGTCTCGGGTCGCCTGCATCTGCGATTCTTTTTGCGAAGGAAGAGTCCACGTTGCGATGGCCCAGCTTTTTCCGAAGAGCGCGAACGTCCATGCTCGGGTTGTTATTGCCGGGATTGTGGTGCTGGCATGCGGAGCCGGTTGGGCGACTTCGACAATTTACTGGTCTCCGTACACGACGGAGGTCGATGTCCCGCTGCAACAGCCGATCCCGTTTAGCCATAAACATCATGTAACCGACGACGGGATTGATTGCCGTTACTGCCACACGTCCGTAGAGAAGTCATCGTTTGCAGGGATTCCATCGACTGAAACATGCATGACTTGCCATTCGCAGATCTGGACCGACGCGCCGATGCTCGCGTCGGTTCGCGAAAGTCTCGCCAGTGGGAGACCTGTGAAATGGACTCGGGTAAATGATTTGCCCGACTACGTCTACTTCAATCACAGCGTTCACGTAGCAAAGGGAATCGGGTGCTCGGATTGCCATGGCCGGGTCGATCAGATGCCGCTGACGCGCAAGGCTCAGACTTTGTACATGAGGTGGTGCCTGGATTGCCATGAGAACCCGCAAAAGTACATCCGCCCACGGGATAAAGTCTTCGATACGACGTGGCAACCGCCAGCGAACCAGCTCGAACAAGGACAAGAGCTCATTCGGCAATATCACGTCGATACCAGCGGTCGCCTAACGAATTGCGGCGCGTGCCACCGATGAATTATCCAGGCGCCAATGGTAGGGCGCGACCGCCGGGCGCGCCGAAGGGCTCGGCGAGCCGTCCCTATCATCACCGGGAAACCGACGAATTCGCCTCTGGCGCCAGCGAATGGCCGGATGATTTAAGTCGCCGTGAATTCTTGCGACTGGCAGGCGCAACTCTGGCGCTTGCAGGACTCAGCTCCTGTACGAAACAGCCGCTGGAAAGAATTGTTCCCTACGTAAAGCAGCCGGAGATCGTAATCCCCGGGAAGCCATTGCGATTTGCGACTGCAACCCAATACAGCGGTTTTGGGCAGGGGTTGCTTGTGACCGCTTACGAAGGGCGGCCGACAAAAATCGAAGGCAATCCGACGCATCCAGCCAGTCTGGGAGCGACCACGGTCTGGGCCCAGGCCGAAATTCTTGATCTTTACGATCCAGATCGCGCGCAAACCGTCACGACCGGCGGCGCAATCAAAACCGTGGGCGATTTCTGGGACGCGCTGAATCTTGCGATCGAACCATTGAAAGCAAACGGCGGCGCTGCATTTCGTATTCTGAGCGAACCGATCAGCTCACCCACATTGCTAGCGCAACTGGATCGCATATTACAAATTTTTCCCGCGGCGCGTTGGTGTATTTGGGATCCGCTAAACCGCGACACGATCGGCGGAGCGGAAGTGATGTGCGATTTTTCCAAGGCGAAGATCGTCGTCGCATTCGATTCCGATTTTCTCTATGCGCATCCGTACTCGCTGCGTTATGCGCGCGATTTCGCAAGCCGCCGGCGCGTGATTGAACCGGATGGCGCCGCGATGAATCGTCTTTACGCCGCCGAGCCGACTCCCACGATTACCGGATCCAATGCTGATCATCGCATTGCAGTGGCCGCCCGCGACATATTGCCATTGGCGCAAAGAATCGCCGCTGAACTCGGTGTTGGTGTCGCCGCTCCGCGGAATGTTGCAAACGCAGATTGGATCGCAGCGGTCGTATACGATATCTCTGCAAGTCGCGGAGGGAGCGTTGTCATTGCAGGTGAAACACAGCCGCCCGAACTGCACAAGTTAGTGGCGCAAATGAACGCCATGCTCGGAAACACAGGTAACACGGTGTCGCCAGCGCCGGCTTTATCGTTACCCGGAAACCGGATCACGTTGCGCGATCTCGTCGAGGAAATGCATCGCGGCGCAGTCGAGTTGCTTGTCGTCTTGGGCGGCAACCCGCGTTATGACGCGCCAGCGGACTTCAATTTCGCCGATGCATTCAATAAAGTGAAGCTGCGCGTACACCACAGCATCTACTTCAACGAAACTTCGCGCCATGCGCACTGGCACGTGCCGGCGACGCATTTTTTGGAATCATGGAGCGATACGCGCGCTTTCGACGGTTCGATTTCAATCGTTCAGCCGCTGATCGAGCCGATGTACGTCGGAGTTTCCGCGCACGAAATTCTCGAAGCCATCATCGATCGCTCGCCGCGGTCTGCGTACGAAATTCTGCGCAGTCATTGGAGCAGCCCTCAGCCCGCGCCGGAGTTCGACGCAAAATGGCGGCGAGCATTGAGCGATGGCGTTGTTACTGAATTGCAGCCACCCTCGTTAGCTGGCGTAGGGGAATCCATTGCGCCTGGTCCTTCCTCCTCTCCCCTTGCTAAAGGGGAGAGGACTGAGGTGAGGGGTTCCGAATTAGAGATTCTGTTCCGTCCCGATGTCAGCGTGCGCGACGGTCGTTATGCCAATAACGGGTGGCTTCAGGAACTGCCGAGGCGATTTTCGTCGCTCACCTGGGACAATGCTGCGCTCATCAGTTCGGAATTAGCAAAAGACGCACGTTTGAACAACGGCGACGTCGTCGACTTAACATTTCGCGATCGCAAACTGCGCGCACCCGTATGGATTCAACCTGGCCAGGCGAAAAATTCCGTTACGCTTCCGCTCGGGTACGGACGGGAAATAGTTGGCCGTGTAGGGCGCAATGTCGGCTTTAATGCCTATGCGTTGCGCACGTCCGATGCGTTGTGGTTTGCCGATAACCTAACGATTCAGAAGACTGGTGACCGGCACTGGCTCGTTAGCACCCAGCATCACCACGACGTTACAGGCCGCGGCATTTTGCATGACGGCACGTTTGCTGAATTTCTCGCTGATCCCCATTACGCGCAAAAGCCCGGGGAGCTTCCCCATCTGGATTACACGCTCTATGACCCATCGGAATATCCATACAGAGGCTACAAATGGGGCATGGTGATCGATCTCAACGTCTGCATCGGCTGCCATGCATGCACCATTGCCTGCCAGGCGGAAAACAATATTCCGGTGGTAGGCAAACAACAGGTTGG
>QHQV01000493.1 GCA_003219945.1 Verrucomicrobiota bacterium
CGATTAATGGAGCTTTATCCACAGCCCATGCGCCGGCAGCCTTCAGTAGAGTATGTGCCGGTTCCGTATCGCTCGGACCGGCATCCTGCGCCGAAGTAACGACTTGGACTGCCGTACGTCAGGCCGCGACTGCTTGTAAGGCGCACATAAGACCGCGGCAACTGTTCAAATGCAGATCGACAACTATCGCGGGATTACCAGCGTCGCAAAAACGAATGCGACCTCCCATAAAAGACGGCGCACTTGAATTTCGCGAAAAATAGGCCTGAGTTCTGGGTCTTTTAGTGAGTGCGAGACCTAAGACGAATATCCGGTTCAACGGTCGCGAATATGCGAACGCCGATGAGATGCCAGTGGATGTCAGAGCTGCGTATGATCGCGCTGTGGAGGAGATGCCGCCGCTCCATTCCGGGGCGCGACTCGCGGCGAAACTGAACGCGAAGATCATCGTCAACGGCAATGAATTTAATAATGCCGGCGAAATGTCAGTGGACGATCGACATTTGTACCACGAGGCATTAGAGGCGTTATTTACGCCGGATATTGCGGTATCCGCGAGCGAGGCAGGCAAAATCAACCGCCAGAGACGCTCACCGATCATGGGTGCGGTGAAGAAACGGTTGTCGCAAGCTGCAAGAATTCTTCGCTTAACACGCTGACCATGATTTGGCTGGCGGTTGACCCGACTCCGCTAGGGCTTCGGCGTGGGGAGCACAACTCCCCCTACAACTTTTCGCGTTACGCGGTCACTTGCTGGAACGCAGCGACAAAGCTTTCCATCTCTCTTTTCTTTCCGATCGTCACACGCATGTGATTTGGCAAAGCGGGGAATAGGCGACCGACGTGGACGTTTTGTTGTTTAATTGCCTGGATTAACGGCACGACAGGACGTTTGCAGTCGAACATGATGAAGTTGGCGTTTGATGGAATGGTTTTGTAACCCAGCTTCTCCAGTTTGCCGATCGTGAATGTTCTCGCTTCTTTGTTTAGCCGCTGGCCGTTTGGAACCTGATCGGGATCGTCCAAACTCGCACTCGCAGCTGCCAGAGCCATGATATTCACGCTGTCCCACATCTGACGTGAACGCATGCCATCTATGGTTTGTTTTTGCGCTACGCAATAGCCGCACCGTAAACCTGCCATGCCGTAAATTTTCGAGAACGTGCGCGCGACAATGAGATTCGGATACTCCTTCACCAACGGAATCACGCTTTCATAATCGGGATTGTCGGCGAAGTGAAAGTATGCTTCGTCCACCAGGAGCGTTATTTCGGGCGGTGTTTTCGCGATGAAATCGCGCAGTTCGTCCTTCAACGTGATGCTCGCTGTAGGATTATTCGGGTTGCAGATGTAAATCAGACCTCCTTTCGCGGAGGAAAGCATTCTTGGAAGATCGTGCGCATAGGTCGAGGTCAGCGGCACTTTGAGAACCTCCGCGCCATTAGTCTTCGCTTGCTCTAGAATCGCTTCAAAAGTTGGGTCCGCCGAGACAAGTGAACCGCCTTCTTTGTCAGTGAATGTTTCGGTGCAGAGTTTCAAAATCTCGCTTGAACCGTCACCGAGCAAAATCTGATCGCGGTGTACATCGTTAAGCTTTGCGAGTTTGTCGATCAGCACATTGTTATGTTCATCCGGATAGCGGCATGCAAGTGTGAAAGAATCAGTCATTGCCTTGAGCGCTTTCGGTGAAGGTCCATAGGCATTTTCATTCGCGCTCAATCGCACAACCTGGCCGTCTGTGGAAACGTGCTCCGGTTGTTTTCCG
>QHQV01000354.1 GCA_003219945.1 Verrucomicrobiota bacterium
ACGTTTACGGGCTTTGGTCCTGTCGGTGGCGTCATTCAAGAAATTTTGAACCGACTTGAGCAGCAAGGAACGAAAACGGCCTCGCCTGGGATCTGCTTTCTGAAGCCAATCACCCTTCAGTATTCTGAGAAAAAAATCCTGTGTTAGATCCTCCGCGTCCTCGGGTGAGTAACCACGCCGCGCTACAAAGAAAAAAACAGGGCGCCAATAAATGCGACAAAGCTCCGCCAAAGCCGCGCAGATTTGATGTTCATCAGTTTCTTTCGGATCGGCACCGGAAAGAATAAGATTCCAGCGCGTTGTAACAAACGCGCTCGCGGAAGTTGCATTATGGCCTTCTGCTGAGCTCAAGGTCCGGTCCCTACAGCATTTACTCACGACCACACCGTGAATGCCCCCTTGTTGCGGTCATTTGGTCAATGTTTGAACCTTTACATAACGAAACGCGGGAGAATCGCAAGACGGTTGTGTCGGATGTTTTTACACGGGGCGGTTGCGCGCATAGTGCCAATGTTGCAGACGGCGATGGTTTTGGGAGAGACGAAACACCATTCTTCACTAGGACAATAACATTAACGCCGAGTCAAAGGAAT
>QHQV01000355.1 GCA_003219945.1 Verrucomicrobiota bacterium
GCTAATAAAAATCCGCCGTTGGGCAAACATCCTGCGGCAAGGGACTACGCCCCCAATTTTGCAGGCGAAAAGAATGTGCAATCAAGGTGGATCCAACGTATATTTTTTGCGTTTAGAGGTGAAGGATCGGAATGCGAAAAGGACTGATGGTATTTCCCCAGGACTTGGAAATGGATACGGAGAGCGAGCGATTCGCCGACCGTTTTAACGTCACTTTTCGTCCCAGCAGCTGCGGTCGGTTTGCGCAGTTGCTGCGGCCGTCATGGCAACCAAGAGTACAGGTAAGCGACGTTTCCAATCCTGGCACGAACGGATGCGACGTTGTTCCTTGCGAAAGTTGCGGCTCGCCAGCGCGTGTCGGGCGTGGGTACTGTCTAAGTTGTGTGCTCCAACAGGGGCTCGAGTACGATGGCGAGAATGCACAGCACTGGGACGACGTTCTTGAGGAAGTTAAAGTTCGCGGTTCCGAATGGCGCATCGGTAATTACCAAATCCTCCAGCAAATCGGGCGTGGCGGGATGGGCATGATCTATCGAGCGCGCCGACGAAATTCACAACACATCGTCGCTCTGAAGCATATCTTAAGCGTGCACGCTGATTCGCGCGAAGCGCTGGCGCGCTTTCGGCGCGAACCTGTGATCGTAGCAAGCCTTCGCCATCCAAACATCCTGCCGATCTACGAACTGAGGGAAACTGAAGATGGCCTGCCTTTCTTTACGATGAAACACGCACCCGGTGGAACTTTGTTGGAAGCCGCGCAAAGTCTTCGACATGATCCGCGCCGGAGCGTTCGTTTAATTGCAAAAGTGAGTCGTGCCATGGAGTACGCACACGGTGAAGGCGTTTTGCACCGCGATCTGAAACCTGGAAATATTTTGCTGGACGAGCACGGCGAACCTTTGGTGAGCGATTTTGGGCTCGCCAAGTCTCTCGAGACGCCGACCGATCTCACCCGAACTTTGACTAGCTTCGGAACACCGGGGTTCATCGCGCCGGAGCAAGCGCACGGTCCAGCAAAAGACCTGAGTTCGGCGGCGGATATTTACAGCATCGGGGCCATGCTTTTCTATCTGCTCACGGGCCGACCTCCGTTCCTCGGTGAAAACGCGCTGGCAGTCATCAAAGAAGCTGCGGACAAACCGTCGCCAAAATTGCGGACAGTTGCTCCCGAACTTGATCGTGACCTGGAGATCATTTGTGCAAAATGTTTGGAGCGCGAACCAGAAGCTCGCTATTTTTCTGCCGGTGATTTAGCCGAAGATCTCGAGCGTTGGCTGGAAGGACGCGCGATCGTTGCGCGTCGGCTCGCAGCGCCGGTACGCGTTTGGCGCTGGTCAAAGCGCAACCCAAAGTTTGCCGGCGCCCTTGCAGCAAGTGTGGTCCTCGCAGTGCTTAACCTTTTGGCAATATTCGCGATTTCACATTTGCTTTCGATAGTTGGTCACGCTCGATTCGCACATCACACAGTCGCATCTGTGCGATTTGAAGATTCGCGCGAACGGACTGCTACTTTGAATTCCGTCACTGAAGCAATGACCCTGGATGCCGCCGACGCGAAGATAGACGCGGCTCCCGGCTCCGCTGAAGAAGTCGAAGCCGACGCGCGTACAAGCGCTACCCGACAAGAAACAGAGTTGTGATGTAGCCGAAGCTCGGCCCGCAGCGGGCGTGTTCGCCTGTGCAAAGAAGGTGGACAAAGGGTTGTTGTCACATTTATTCCACCGTTTCGCAGTTAGACGGGGGTATAGCTCAGCTGATAGACCGTCTCGTTCGCAACGCTGCCCGGCAATTACTCCCAATTGTTCTCATTTAGCCTTACGCGCGTTTTCATAGGTAAATCGACTCGCACTCGTGTTCTGACGTAATCTGTCCTAACCTGAAAAATGGTCATGGCCGTACAAACGGCCGGACAAAGGCTGGCGAGGTTGAGCGATAGCGGGTTCGATTCCCGCCCCCGCCTGACCACTTTTCATAGGTAAAGGCTGTTAGTGCTATCGAAAAAGTTCCAAAAAAGTTCCATATTTCGCGCTGGCTGATTTGATTAGATCCTCAGCAATACGGAAATAGGAGATGTCTTTTTCGATGCCAATAAAATCTCGATCATTGGCGGCACATACTACGCCAGTCGTTCCGCTTCCCATAAATGGATCGAGGATTTTCTCGCCAGCAAACGAGCAGCGATTGAGCAACCAATTCGATTGCCCGATTGGCTTCGGGCAAGGATGACCGTTTTTCTCGGCTCTTTCTGTACTCGAGAAGCTGTCTGGTCGAGAACCTTTGCGCGTTTCGAGATACGGGTCTTTTTCGTAATACAAAATTGGCTGCCAGCATGAAAATCCCCATGAATTCCATTACGTAAACGCGCTGAAGCGCCTCGGCTGATCGCACCGGCTGGAAGATCCGGTTGAAACCCAGGAATACTCGGCTCGTTTTACTCGCCCCTGTTCTGGAGCAGTGAGCGGACAATAAAGCTAGAAGACGCCGGCGGTAATACCCGTCGGCCCGCTCTGGAAGAATTCTGGTGATTCGGTCACGACACCGTCGGTCGTGATGGAGGCGCTGGCGCCAGTGGGAACTCGAACCCTATACCGCCGACTTCGACTAAAATAACGTGAATTGCGGCAACGAGGTACATCAGCCGGCAGCGCATTACCTTTTTGTATATCGCGGTCCGACAGCCACTCAGCGGTAGAAAATCCGGGCCACGAGCCACTTAATGACTCCATCTGACGCGATTCATTTATGGATGCAAACCGCGGGAGAACGCGCCGGCGCGATGCCGTCGTTGTGGGAACGTACGGCACGGAAATCTTCAACCGCGCCGCTCCGACAGGACATCACAACGGACGTTTGCGTAATTGGCGCCGGCATCGCCGGCGTCACCACTGCCTATCTTGCCGCGCGCGAAAATCGCGGTGCTGCGGTTTCCGAGACAGGCGCAGTTTCATCCATTGAAATTCCTCAACGGGGTAGCGGGGGTGATCGTCGATTCCGGCGGAGAAATCTTTACAGGAACACGCGTCATCTCAGTTGAAGATGGCGATCGCGTTACTGTCAGAACTCAAGACGGCCACACGATCACAGCGCAAGCAGCGGCCGTTGCGACGAACTGTCCGATCAACGACCGCGTGACTATTCATTCAAAGCAGGCGCCGTATGCGACATACGCAATCTGCTTGCGCGTCACGCGCGTAGTCGAGCACGCGCTCTTCTGGGACACGGCGCAGACTGCGGAAGAGGAGAAGAAGGAAATCGGGCCGGTGCGCTATCATTACGTGCGATTCGCGCGCGACGAGCAAGGCGATGTGCTCATCGTTGGGGGCGAAGATCACAAGACGGGGCAGGCTAAGGATTGCGCGCAGTGTTTCGTCAATCTGGAACGGTGGGCGCGCGCCCGCTTCCCATTTGTTGCGGAGGTCACTGACCGCTGGTCCGGTCAAGTCATGGAACCTGTGGATGGGGTGGCGTATATCGGCTGCAACCCCGGCGACAAGAACGTCTATGTAGTTACCGGTGATTCGGGCAACGGCATCACGCACGGAATACTTGCCGGCCTGTTAATTGTCGATCTGATCGCTGGCCGGGAAAATCCGTGGGCGAAACTATACGATCCTTCACGCAAGACATTGAAGCCGCGCACTCTCGCGGATTACGTCGCCGAGAACGCGAACGTTGCGGCGCAATTTCGCGATTACATTACGCCGGGCTTGGCTAAATCTGTCGATGAGATTCGGCCCGGACAAGGTGCAGTGTTGCGTCATGGCGTGAAGAAGCTCGCTACGTATCGCGATTCAAATGGGGAACTGCATGCCTTTTCAGCGGTTTGTCCGCACTTTGGGTGTGTCGTCCGCTGGGATCCGTGCGAGAAAACATGGGACTGCCCTTGTCACGGCTCACGCTTTGATGCTTTAGGTTGCGTCGTCAACGGTCCAGCCATTTCCGATCTGCAACCCGTCGAGGTCCCCGAGTCTTAGCGCTGTAACAGCGCGGGCGACTTGCCTTCGCAATGCTTCACGTGGTCCATCGTTCACTGACGAATGCATCTTTCGTGATATTCTCACGAAATTAGTGAATCCTGCTAAGTTGCCTTATCGGCATTAAGTGAAGGCGGCGTAGCTCCATTGAATACCTCTAAAGTAGAAGTGTTGATGATATTTGCGACGGCAGGATTGATCCCGCTCGAGGTGCGAAATGTTTGGCATCATCCAGGTTTTGATTCACCCGCCAAGGCCGCCTGGTCAGACAAACTTCATATGGCTAACGCCTCCGAATACCATTGGAATTTTCGGGGATCGATGCTTCCGGGCAAAAGCAGCTGCGCCGCCTCTCTGAACTCCGGCCAGGGTCCGCGCTCCGGTATGTCGTCGTCCGCAACGAGTTCCTGCCCGTCTTTCCGATGCGGGCCGTTCCAAATCTTTCCAACTCGCGGTAATTTTCCGGACTCCTACGAAACATGATGGTGTGTAATGCCCTTGTCTTTACACTTCGCCGCTTCGGGGAATTTTTCTTATCCACATCCGGGATACGCAAAATGCGGCCAACATCCGCGCCAGGAAGTTTCTCTAGCGCCTTGGCATAGGCGACGATAATCATGACAAGGATGCTCTTTTTGTGGGGCAGTGGGCACCAACGTTTCTGATATTCGGCCTCTACAACAAACTTGTGAAGCAGTTAGGATCGATCGAACCGAAAATGAGCTCTAAAGCCAACGAGCGTATACCGATCTTGATATGCGCTGATGAACAGAAACATCTTCTACATTATCCAGTAGTTGTCCTTATGTTAATTGTCCTGAACTGCTCGGCTTGTTCTAAGAGTTGGCTTCACTGGTGAGAAGATTTCTTTGCTCAAGTGAGAAAATCAGCCGGACATTCATGCGATTGAGGGCGCGAATTTCTATCAACGACGCTTTCGTCACGCTAGGCGAACGATCACACGGGCGTCACTGCGATCCTGGACCTTCGGGCGGCGCGGGCAGGCGCCTTTGTTGATCCTCTCGCTTCATTTCCTCGCGCTGGCCGCCTTCGACGAATCGGCCAGCTTGGATAGGACGATAAAGGCTGCCCGTCGTCACCGGCGCCGACGCGCCTTTCTCCATCTGTTCACGTTGAACAATATTGCCCGAAATAGTCTCAGTGATGTCTGGCGCAATCCGGTGCGAAATATAAGCGCCTTGAGCTTTCCATCCGACCGGTACCTCCTTGCTCGGGTGCTCAGCGGTGTTGACGATCGCATTTACGACCTTCGACGGGTCATCCAGCGCGAGCATGCGCGGAGTGTGACCGCTATAGTTCGCCGCGTGTTTCCACCATGGCGTGTCCACTGCCCACGGCATGATGGTTGCCACTTTGATGTTGCCGGTCAAACGATTCAGCCGGAGTTCTTCATTCAGCGCGCGATCGAGGCTGAGCACGCCAGCCTTGGTGGCGGAGTAACAAGCATAGTACGCCACTGGCACCTCGCTGACGACTGAGCCGACATTAACCAACGTGCCCCCGCCTTGCGCCCGGAACTGGCGGACTGCGGCATGGCTGCCGTAAACAACGCCTTTGAGATTAATATCGATCAGGCGCGAATAATCCGCGACGGGCGCGTCCCAAAACGGGCCGACCACTCCAAGCCCGGCATTATTGATCCACACGTCAATCCGACCAAAACGCCGAACCGCAGCCTGCGCCAGTCGCTCGATATCACCAGCTTTGGAAACGTCTGTCGTAATAACAAGCGGCGTTCCTCCGCGAGCCCGCACTTCGCCCGCGACTTCCTCCAGCAGGTTCGTTCTGCGCGCGGCGAGCACGACGTTCGCGCCTTGCCGCCCGAACTCCACGGCCGCGCCTCGCCCGATTCCGCTAGACGCGCCAGTGATGACGACCGTCTTACCGGCCCAGCGACCGCGAGCTGAACTATCAGCGACACGCGGACTCTGCGTACTCGCGCAGCCGACCACCGCGAGCACGAGGAGAAGGAGAAACGGTTTCACGGCTTCTCCCCCAACGAAGTCAGTTATCTCTTTTGTAAGTTGCTTTGCACCGGGGCGAATTCCTTCAGCTACTAAGATCACATTGAACTATCGCTTTCGGGGAACGTGGCAGATGATGGAGTTTTC
>QHQV01000356.1 GCA_003219945.1 Verrucomicrobiota bacterium
GACCTCAGTGGGGCGCCGTGTGCCTGTGGGCGCGAGGCGGCTTTCGGCATGCGCCAAAACTTTCTCCAGCTCTCGAGATGGTTTCATCCCTTCTTGTGTTGCGGAACAATTTAGATCGCAAATCCAAAAGCCAAAATCCGCGCCCTCCGCGAAATGCGACCCGGCACACCCTTGATGTGTGTCGTGTGAATTACGTCAGTACTTGAGAAAAGATGTAACTGGTGTCGGCTCGACTCGCTTTCGGCCTTGGAGGAATTCCAGCTCAATCAGAAATTGCGCCTCCACCAGATCCGCACCGGTTTTTCGGATAAGCACCGCCGCGGCGGCCGAAGTTCCCCCGGTCGCGAGCAAATCATCCACCAGCACCACTCGCTCGCCTTCTCTTACTGCATCTGTGTGGATTTCCATTTCGGCCTCGCCGTACTCCAGCGAGTATTTTGCGGTGTCAGTCTTGTACGGGAGTTTGCCGCGTTTCCGGATCGGAACGAAGCCAAGGCCAAGTTCGTAAGCCACGGCCGATCCGAACAGAAAACCGCGTGCATCAATGCCGACGATCTTGTCGAGCTTGTTCCTGCGGCACTGCTCGAGGAACAAATTAATTGACGCACGGAACAAAACAGGATCGTTCAACACCGGCGTGATGTCTTTAAATACAATGCCTTTCTTCGGAAAATCGGGCACATCGCGCACAGCGCTGCGGAGTTTTTCAATGATTTCGGAGGCCATTGGCGCGAACGCTAGCGCGGTCCCGTGAAACGTCAATCGCGGCAGTCCACCACCGGGCGGGGGCAACCCCGGATTGACCACGGCAGAGGGGCTGAATGCCCTAAAAAAGCAACTAGCGGGATCGGAAACAGTGCCTTTGGCTGGTATTGCCTTTTCAGCGATACCACCGCCAGCTATAACACTGGCCTTGGCGCTGGAATCCTGACTCTTACCACCGGTGCGGCGAATACTGCCAGCGGCGTCGCCGCGCTCATCCTGAACACACCGGGACGAGGAACACCGCGAATGGAGCAGGTGCGATGGTGTTCAACACTACCAGCAACGATAATACCGGTGTCGGATGTTTCACACTGTATAACAATGACACTGGCAACAGCAACTCCGCCGTCGGTAGTGATACGCTCATCAGCAACATCAGTGGTGATTGTAACGTAGCGATTGGTGAGAGCGCCCTACCTATGAATAACACCGGCGATAACAATATCGCTGTGGGCTGCGATGCTGGTAGTGAGGCTAGCACGGGCAGTAATAATATTATATCGTCAACATCAGTGTGGCTGGCGAGTCCAACACTATCCGAATCGGCGACCCGGCAATTCACACAAATCGTTTGTGGCGGGAATTCCCGCAAGTGGCCTGGCAGCGATCCTGTTCGACTACAACAGTGGCACCATCGTGTTTGGCGTTGGCGGCGCCGTGGCGTTCAATCAGGCGCCGCTTATTGTCGGCACAGCGATCAGCAAGACCAATGACACAACGTTTACTGTCAATGCCAACGGTGTTTATCGCGTGAGCCATACTCTGCGCACCGCACTCCTGTCGCTGTTGGGTAGTGTTCCAGTGCAAGTCAACGGGGGTCGGTGGTTGGTCCCACTAGTACTCACAGGTGTTCCTCTGAGTGACCAGGTGACGGTTCCGGCCAACGCTGGCGATACGTTGCAACTGGTTGTTAGCGCCGTTGCGCTTACGCTCGCTGCCGCGGACAATGCGACCATCAACATCGATAAAATACCGATGACGCGCCTACTCACCACTAACTTATTTGTTAAGCTCCGGCCGTAACTACCCGGGTTGCGGCCGGCGAGCTGTCGTCCAGGCGCAAAGTGCGCGGTACCTCGCCTAGGAGTTTAGACTTAACGCGACGTCACTGAATGAGTTCCTAAAGACGAACGCAAGAGCAGGAGATAAAGAAAGCGCCCTCCGCTCTTACTAAAACAGCTCAGGGAACTGATGGTCGCCGATTTCCGCTGCCGATTTCGTGATCTGAAGCTGCTCATTGACCCTTTGGAGTTGTGCAGCTATCCCTGGTCTCATCGTGGGTGGAGACTATTCGGAAATTGCCAAGTTCAGACGGCAACTTACAATGCCCTGTCCCGGTGGAACGTTATTTCCTTATCATTTCGACAGTCTGTTTTTTCGCCGCAGTGGTGCACACCGTCATCGAGTTGCGCGCGAAAGTGTTTCGCCCGATGCGATTCAATTTCTTCGCCATCGGGGTAGGGTATGTTTTTCAGACAGCGTTCTTGTGGATTCGAGGCCAGGAGTTGGGACGGTGTCCGATCACTAATTTGTTTGAGGTTTTTGCCTTTCTCGCCTGGTCCGTGGCGTTAGTCTACATGCTGGTAGGGTCGGCGTATCGGCTTTCGCTGATGGGGGCATTCACCGCGCCGCTTGTGTTGTTGCTGCAAGGTTTTGCCCTTATCGCCCCGATCGATATCCGGCACTCGGGAACTGTCCCGGCGAATTCCTGGCTTGAGTTTCACGCATCGATGTCGCTCGTTGCGTATGGTGTGTTCGCGCTCGCTTGTATCGCGGGCGTGATGTACCTGCTGCAGGAGCGCCAGCTGAAGACGCACCATTTGCATTCAATTTTTTATCATCTACCGCCGTTGACCAACTTGTTTGCTGTGATCACGCGCCTGCTGTGGTGGGGTTTTGCGCTGTACACCGTAGGCATCGTGAGCGGGTTTTTTACCGGCCGCCCGTTACCCCGCATTCAAGTCGTGGCTGCGATTGCGCTGTGGCTGCTTTATGCGGCAATCTTGCAAGCCCGTCATCTCAAGTGGCTCGCGCCAAAACGTGTGGCCGCGCTATGCATCATTGGCTTCAGCGCTGCTCTGGCACTTCTATGGGGAATCACATTCACCGCGGAACTGCATCACGTGCCATGAACCTGTTCTGTATCGGATTGAGCCATCAGACCGCGAACGTGGCAACCCGGGAGCAGTTCGCGGGTAACGCCACAGCCGAATCTATTGCGCGCGATGCTGGTTGTGCCGAAGCGTTGCTGCTGACGACATGCAATCGGGTGGAGGTTTACGCAGTCTCAGACACGCGGATTTCCACCGAGGAAATCGCGCGTTGTCTCATCGCAAAACCAGATCGCAATCAGGATAATTACGCGCCTCCGTTTTATCGTTACGAGGACAGCAAATGCGTCCAGCATCTGTTCCGGGTCGCTTCTGGGCTCGACTCGATGGTCGTCGGCGAGAGCGAGATTTTCGGACAGGCAAAGAAGGCATATGAATCGGCCAGAACGTCAGGAGCAGTAGGTCCGTATTTGCATCGTTTATTTCAACGCGCGTTTCGAGTGGCAAAACAGGTGCGCACGCACACAGACATTGCGCGCGGCGCGGTGTCGGTCGGCTCCGTCGCAGTCGAATTAGCTCAACGAATTTTTGGCAAGTTGAGCGAGTGCAAAGTGCTTGTGCTCGGCGCAGGTGAAACCAGCGAGCGCACAACACGTGCTCTTGTATCGCGTGGCGTCACTGATCTTCGGGTGAGTAATCGCTCGTCGGATCGCGCGCGCGACCTGACACAGGGCGTCGGCGGGCGCGACGTGCCGTTCGATGATTGGGTGGCGCAATGTCGCGAGATAGACATTCTGCTCACGTCAACAGCATCGGAGACACCGCTGCTAACGTCCGAGGTACTCGCACCGATGTTGCGGGAACGCTTGGATCGTCCGCTTTTCATCATCGATATCGCCGTGCCACGGGACGTCGATCCTAGCGTAAATGAACTGGAGGGCGTTTATCTTTACGACATCGATTCCATACGCTCTGTCGCGGAACAATCGCTCGCACTTCGCCGGCAGCAGATCGCTGCGGCCGAAGCGATCATTGCCGGTCATGTCGCTGACTTTTTCGATTCAATCTCACGAGGATTGAATCGTCTCTCGCACGCGACCGAGCATTCCGCCATCGGCGAAAATCCGCTCCGCGCTTCCGAGCTGTAGGGAGGCTGACAGCTTCCCCTGCAAAGCATCGCGCGTTACATTCCCGCGATGATGGCCAAGATCACTCTCGGCACACGCGGCAGCGAGCTTGCGCGCGCACAGACTCTGTTGGTTGAAAAGGCAATTCAAAGCGCATATCCAAGCATGGCAATCGAGACTAAAATCATCGTGACACACGGCGATAATGCCACAGTTGTCGACCTCAATGCTGGTCGAAAAGGACTGTTCACGGCGGAAATCGAACGAGCGCTTCTCGCCAGAGAGGTGGATGTCGCGGTTCACAGTGCGAAGGATCTGCCGAGTCAAACCAATCCGGCAGCACAAATCGCGGCAGTTCTTCCACGGGCGCCAACTAATGACGTGCTGATTTCCAAACACTCCGGCGGTCTCGCCTCTATTACGTGCGGCGCGACAGTGGCCACGGGCAGCGTACGAAGGCAACATCAGCTGCATTGGAAACGCCCAGACCTCAAGCTCGTTGATCTTCGCGGTAACGTACCAACCCGATTGCGCAAACTCGCCGAGAATGAGTGGGACGGCATCGTGTTAGCTCGCGCGGGACTAGAGCGTCTGGGCTTTTCGGCAACGCGAACCGAAACCGGTTTCGAAGGTGGACAATTCTTTCTTGACATTCTTCCACTTGAACTTTTCGTTTCCGCGGGTGGTCAGGGAATCATTGCTCTACAAATTCGCTTTAATGATCAAAGCACAAGAGCATTCGTCGAGTCTGTAAGCGATCTCGACACGTTGCTTTGTCTGCAGGCAGAGCGAGAATTTCTGAGTCTGTTGCACGGCGATTGCAACTTTCCAGTGGGCGTGTATGCGACGATCAGCAACGGAAGGATGAAACTGCGTACCCAAGTGTTCGAAGGTGAATTGCCGATGCCGCGCCAAGCTGAAGTCGACGGCGCTTCCGACGAAGGCGACCAATTAGCAGCAGAATTGTTGCGAAAAATCGAGCAAGACTGAGAGCATGAGCAAGAGCGGAACCAAAAATGGGAAAGTTTATCTAGTGGGAGC
>QHQV01000357.1 GCA_003219945.1 Verrucomicrobiota bacterium
AATTTGCCGCTGGATGTACATCTAATGATCGAGCATGCCGATCGCTATGTGCCGCGATTTGTTAAAGCCGGCGCAAACTCGATCACCGTGCACGTGGAACCCGAAGCCAAACACGACATCCGACAGACGTTGCAGCAAATTCGAGACGGCGGTTGCCGTGCCGGCCTCACGCTGAATCCCGAGACTCCAATTGAAATGATCAAACCGTTCCTCAGCAGGTTCGATATGCTGCTCGTCATGACTGTTCATCCTGGTTTTGGCGGACAACCGTTCCGCGCTGATCAGATGGAAAAGGTCAGGCGCGCAGCGAAATGGAACGAATCTCGCAAGCACAAGGTCGATATTGAGGTAGATGGCGGCATCAATGCAAAAACGGCCCGGATCTCAATCGAAAACGGCGCGAACGTTCTTGTCGCCGGCACGTCGATTTTTCGTTCCGATGATTACGCCAAAGCAATTCGTGAATTGCGCGGCGAATGAGATGACGGAGGTTGCTTAGCGGATTTCGGCAGCTCCGCGGCCACGACCGGCTCGGCTTCTTCAGTGGTTTCAGCCATTACTTCGTCGGTCTGCGTGACGCGCACAACTTCTTCGATGGTGGTTTTCCCCTGGGCTACGCGTCGCCAGCCATCCTGCCGCAAAGTCTCCATTCTTTCGGCAATTGCGCATTGCTTCAACTCACTGCCATCACGCCTTTGCATGATCAGCCTCCGTAACGGTTCGGTAATCACGCAAACTTCGTAGATCGCCGCGCGTCCCTGGTAACCGGTCTGCCGGCATTGATCGCATCCTGTGCCACGCTGGAAGCTAGTGCCGAGCTCTTTCACCGGGACACCAATCTCGGCGAGGTAATCGCGCGGATAATCGACTACTTCGGCGCAATCCGGGCAAATCGTGCGCACGAGCCTTTGGGCGATAAACGACTTCACGACAGAGGCGAGCAGAAACGGTTCCACGTCCATGTCGAGCAAGCGTGTAATGCCACCTACCGCATCATTTGTATGCAGTGTGCTAAAGACAAGGTGACCTGTCATCGCGGCGCGAATCGCAATGTCCGCAGTTTCGATGTCTCGAATCTCGCCGACCATGACTACATTCGGGTCTTGTCGCAAAATGTGTCGCAGGCCTTTGGCGAAAGTCAGATCAATCTCTGGTTTCACGTCGATTTGCGAGACACCAGGGATTCGATATTCGACCGGTTCTTCAATTGTAATGATCCGGCGTTGCACCGAATTGATGCTGCTGAGAAAACAATAAAGCGAGGTCGATTTCCCGCAGCCGGTAGGACCCGTGAGGAGGATAATTCCGTTCGGTTGGGCAAGGAGATTCCGAATAATCTTTTCCTGCTTATCGCCCAAATCGAGTCGCTCAAAATTGAATTGCTGTTCACCGCGGCTTAGCAAACGCAGGCTGATTGACTCGCCGTTGACGGTTGGAATCGTGGAGACGCGCACGTCTATTTCCACATTGCTCGCGTGCAAATTCATTCGCCCGTCCTGAGGAAGCCGTCGCTCG
Organism: Verrucomicrobiota bacterium; assembly: GCA_003219945.1. GTDB lineage: Bacteria > Verrucomicrobiota > Verrucomicrobiia > Chthoniobacterales > UBA10450 > Udaeobacter. Next base: position 1,516 of record QHQV01000357.1, read on the forward strand.
GCAATATCCATATGTGACATCACCTTCAAACGCGAGATGATCGCGGATTGCAGGACGCGCAATTGCGGTGGCACAGCGACTTCGTGCAAAATACCGTCGATCCGATACCGAATGCGCAGATCGTTTTCCAGCGGTTCGACGTGAATATCAGTCGCGCGCTCTGCGATAGCTTCGCGAATGATCTGATTAACAAATTTGACCACTGACGCTTCGGGATCGTCGGCATTCAGCTCAATCGCCGTGTCGACGTCCTCCAGCGCGTCCATGGAACCCCTGGTTTTCAGAATTTCGTCGAAGGTCTCCGCGCCAACGCCATAAAGAGTTTTCATCGCGCGCAGAAGCTGCGCGCGCGGCACGAGCACCCATTCGGCGGGTTTTTTCAACAGCTGCCCCGCGAGCTGGCGCCCAATCGAATTGAAAAGATCGTAAGTCGCCAGCACCACCGAGTTTTCTTTCGTCTCGATCGGGAGAATGTGATGTTGAAATACGAAACGGCTCGGCAGAATCGACAAAGTGGTGCGCTCGATTTTTTTTGCGTCAACCGAGACGATCGGCACCCGGAAGAAATTCCCGATTGCACTGAGGAAACGTTGTTCGTCAACCTTGCCCGAATCGAGCACCTGACTTACCCACGAGCCTCCGTTGAGATTAGTCGCCAACTCGGCCGCTTCTTCGGTCGAAGGCACACCGCTTTCGAGCAGCAAATTAATCAGCGATTGACTTGGAGCGGCATTCATTCAGCAGGACTCACGGCATGTGCAGCGCCCGCCGCACGGGATTATCAAGATTGCCGGTCACACGCATCGAATAATTCTTTTGCAGGCGTGCAATGGCGTAGCTCACTTCTGGTGTGAATACGCCATCCACCGGTCCGCAGTAGTAGCCCAGGCGACGCAAGGCGGTTTGTAGTGACCCAACATAAGCCGGATCCAAAAGGAGTTGTTCACGGCACTTAAAGTAATAAGTCCATCGCCAGGAATATCTGGGCGCAAAATCCGTCGAGTTCACGTGGGGCGTCTGATGAGTGGTGCCCCATTCGTCTCGTTGGGCTAATGGATCGATGGAGCGAAAAATACCATAATCGACAACGTCAAACTCGTCGGCCAGTCCGACTGTTGCGCTCAACCCGACGATCAAAACGAGTGCCATTCGTTTCATAACTGCAAGTTAATGCATGTCTTTATCCGCGGGAAGATCCGGCGGCGGTAAGTTTAGCTGTTTGCCCGTCTCGACTTTAGGGCAGTCTGGACACTCAGCCTGGTCGAGTTCCGGACCAAAATGTGTCTGGGTGTTCTCCCATTTTTGCCGCAGTCGATAAAGATCCAGCTTCGTCAAGGTTACCTCTGGACACATGAGAATGATCAGTTCGCGACGCTGCTTGCCACTCGCGGTGGAACGGAATGCCGCGCCAATGAGGGGAATGCGCGAGAGATAAGGAAACCCTTGATAGTTCTTCTGCTTTTGGTCTTCAATTAGTCCACCGAGAACGATCGTCGATCCGTTCCCGGCGGAAACATTCGTGCGTATGTAACGCGTATCGATTGTTGGGACCGAGTTGCCGCTGATGTTTACATTGCCACCTGGGACAATGCTGTCGATTTTTTGCAAGATATCGAGGGACACTTCTTTCTCGGAATTAATGAGCGGGACGACCTCAAGTTGAAGCACGACCTTTTTGTACTCGATGCTCGCCGAAACAGCAGCTGTGTTATTTATGACTCCTCCAACATTCGCATTCGAAAGGGTATTCACCGGAACTGGAACCTCCTGCCCGGAGGCGATGATAGCTTTTTTGTTGTTGCTGGTGAAAACGGTTGGCCGAGAAATAACTCTGAATCGATTCGTTGACTCCAGCAGATGCACAATGGCCGCAAACGCGTTACCGGCTGCCACGTAAATATTAGTTCCGTTGCCTACGTTTTGGATGATTTGGCTGAAGTTGATCAGATTGGCTGGATCGAGAATATTACCGACAACCGGTGCCACGCTGCTGCCGGGGGCGACGGACGAACCGGGGATGGGAACGTTCGGGTCATTGGTCGAAAACACACTATTATTCCGTGACGTGCCCACAAACCTTCTGTTGTACTTTGCGAACCAATCGACACCGAATTCCTCGTTATTGCTAAGGGTCAATTGGCCAATCACCGTGCTCAACGATACCTGCGGGGCTTTGACGTCCATTTCGTCGAGGATCTTTTCCACCTTCATCACCACTTCGCGATTCCCAAGAACGACGATCGAGTTGGCGCGTTGATCCGCGATGAGCTTCGAATTGCCGATGGTGACCGCCTTTGGCACGGTGTCCACAGGCTGAGTGGAAAGTTCCTCGGAAATATTAAGTGTGCTGCCTGTGCCGCCTTGGGTACCGCTGTAGTTGCCCGTCAGCGGCGAAGTCCCTCCCGCCCCCTGTCGCTGTTGCCCTTGAGTTTGTCCAGGCGATGGGCCAACGCCCGGAAGTCCTCCCTGTCCTCCAGCGCCGGCGCCTTGTTCTGTTCCCGGCTCGGTCAATGCCTGCACAAGAACGGGCAAAATGTCGCCAGCCGAAACGTATTTAAGATAGCGGGTGACCGGCTTTGCAAACTCAACGTTGGCATCAAATTCGTGGATCAACTGCCGGATGAACGGCATGTTGATTGGCCGTGTCACCACGTGAATGCGGTTCGTGCGGACATCGGGAGTGATCTTAATTTTCCCGACGATGACTGCTTCTTCGGAAAGAATACCGCCACCGCCGCCCTCAACCGGCATCGGCTGTGGCACACCTCCGGGTATCTTTACGCCGCGAACACCCGGCTGCCCCGGTGTTTCCGCGCCCTTCTCGAAAATGTCCTTGAGCATGTCGACGACTTTGCTTGCATCCGCCCGCTCCAGCTTGATGAACTCGCTCACCACTTCCGCCGGTGCCACGTCTACCTGCTCAATCACTCCGGCAAGTTGCCGGATAATGTCGGCGTTCTGTGTCACCAGCAGGCTGGAGGATTTTGGCAGCGCCAAGATATTGATCGTGCCCGAGCTCCCCTGAAAATATGCCATCAAAACTTGCTGAAGTTCCTGCGGGTCGGCGTACTGCAACCGGAACAAAAAGCTGATTACCGGATTTCCCGCTGGAATGTCGGCCAAGTCCGAGATGATCGGAACGGGCGCTTTGCGCGGATTCTGGCCGGCGCCGACGACATCAACAATGTCGCGACCCGCCGGAACGAGTGAAATCCCGTTGAGCGCCATGCTCATCTCAATGATCTTGATCGCCTCTTCGCGCGACACGTCTTTGGCGATGAAAATGTTGACCTTGCCTTGCACAAAATTATCCATCACCAATTTCTTGCCGGTGAGCTGCTCGTAGAGATGCAACACATCCACTACATCGCTGTTCGGAAATTGCAGTCGCACAGTAGCCGGCGCGTTCGGCGGAGCGGCAGGTACATCCTCTTGTGTCGGCGGACTAACTCCCTTGACCGCTGGCAGAGTGGGACGCTGCGAGTCGCGCTGAGCGAAAACTACGGTCGCGCCGACAAGCACGAGCGTCACGATGCAGAAAAACCGATGCACAGTCCTTTTTTGCTGGATGGCCGACCGTAGTAGATTTATGAGACCCGTCAACGTATTTCCCTCTGTGGAACGGTGCTTCAATGCTAAGCCTCGACGCCGCAGGGATTGCTAGCTTATAGGAGATCGGTGTCATTGCAAACC
>QHQV01000358.1 GCA_003219945.1 Verrucomicrobiota bacterium
GTGGAGTTTTTAAGGTAGCGCAAGCCTCTGGCTTGCAGTTGCCTTTTGGCGCAAGTGGAACGCTCGCGCTACCTTCAGAATTCGCTGCCTGAATTTCGCCGATGCGCGAGTCGCGCTGTTGGATTTAGCTGTCGCTCATGAAAACCTCGAACTTTCGCATCGTTCCTCTTGCTACCGAAATTGCAGAGGCAGCGCGGCGCGTAGTAAACGCGGGTTCAGCAGATCACGCGCTCATCACAGTTGATTCGCCCCGAAGCAGTCCCTGTCGGCACTGCCTGCAGTGGGCACAGCCTGGCGAGCGTGTCGTTCTGTTTCCCTACGCCGCGATTCCCTCTGGTAATCCGTATTCTGAGACAGGCCCAATCTTTGTTCACGCCAATGAGTGCCGGCGCTACAGCGCGATTAACGAATACCCCGTCGACTTTCGCAATGGCCGCGTGTTTCGCGCATACGATTTAAGTTACAACATCATCGACGCGCAACTTATGAATGGCAGCGAACCGGAAGTCGTGATCGAAAGTTTGCTTCAAAATCCCGACACCGCGTTTGTGGATGTACGCAGCGTTACCTACGGCTGCTTTACCTTCCGGGTTGTCAGAGTAGGGCATGCCTCCGGCTTGCCATTCGATCGAGTCGCTCTGTGAACTGTTTCATTCGCAAGCGAGGACGCTCGCGCTACTTTGAATCCGCTGCTCGAATTTCGTCGATGCATCGACCATTGTGCATGCTTAGCTTTTCGGCATGAAAACGCTCGAACTTCTGCCGCCCACCGAGATGATGTATCGCGCACTAGTGAATCGCGATCCGAGCTTCGAAGGAATTTTTTACATCGGCGTGCGCACGACTAGAATTTTCTGCCGGCCCACGTGTTCGGCAAAGAAACCGGCACGCGAAAACGTCGATTTTTTTGCAACATCAAGCGACGCACTGGAAAACGGTTATCGGCCTTGTTTGCGCTGCCACCCGCTCGATCCAAACGCGCGTCCGCCGAAACTGATCGACCGCTTGCGCGCGGAAGTGGAGCGCGCGCCGGGCGGACGCCTGACAGACAAGGAACTGGCCGCGCTCTCGATCGATCCTTCAACCGCGCGGCGACAGTTCAAGCGCCATTATGGAATGACATTCCAGGCATATCATCGCGCGCGTCGGATGGGTCTTGCTTTGAACCAGGTGCGGCAAGGCGATCGCGTGGATCAAGCGAGAAACGGGAGCGGCTTTGAATCTGAAAGCGGTTTCCGCGACGCGTTCACGAAAATCTTTGGCGAATCGCCAACAAACGCCAGGACGTATGCACCGCTGTTTGCGGAACGAATCGATTCGCCGCTCGGGCCGATGATCGCGGTTGCCGACGACCAAGGTTTGCGCTTACTCGAATTCATCGACCGACGTGCAACAGAACGCGAGTTGTCCATTTTGCGGAAACGATTGCGAACAAATGTAGTGCCCGGGAAACATCGGTATCTCGATAGTGTTCGTTCCCAACTGAAGGATTACTTCGCGGGCAAGAAGCTGGAGTTTGACGTTCCGCTGGCTCCGGTCGGATCGTCCTTTCAATTGCGCGCGTGGAGAATCTTGCGGTCGATTCCAGTCGGAGAAACGCGTTCGTATTCGTGGATGGCTAAGCGCTTGGGCGATGAGAACGCACGTCGCGCAGTTGGTCGCGCAAATGGAACTAACATGATTTGCATCGTTATCCCGTGCCACCGCGTCATTCGCGCCGACGGGACATTGTGCGGGTACGGTGGCGGTTTGTGGCGCAAGAAATGGCTTTTGGATCACGAGCGACGCTCCGCGCCTGCTAGCGAAAGTAACCGGCGAGCAGTGATCAGTTAATGGTGATCGGCTGGTGTCGCTGTCGACGGATCGTTAATCGATTATAAAGCAAGTCCGCGCGGGAACTGCTTACCGCTGTGCCTGGGCTGCGGAAGTGGCTAAGCGATCACCACCGGCTGAGGCGTGGATAGTGCTGTGTCGGTGTGTATGTCGCCCTTTTATTAGCGCCTCGTTCATTTAGAGCAAAATACGAGTGATTTTTGGCAAGAATTGATAGGCGCGAATACGCCAACTTCGCAAAACTGTGTCATGAAAATGTATTGTAAATTATTATTATTTACCGCGATCGGAGCCTTTTCTGTCTCAGCGCAGCCCCAAAAGCGTGACTTTCGACTTTGACAATGCGCCGCAAGACGCGCCGCTGCCTCTGTATCTCACCGCAGGGGGATAACCGATTATTTCAGCTCGGGTACACCTTTGTACAATTATTCTATCCAGGCAGCAGACGTGCTTGGTTTACTCCAGCGGGTTTCTCCGGTCTGTGTATATTTCCCAGCACGATTTACCGGTCGGACCTATTGGTCTCCCTTCGATACACGGCTAACGAGCGCATCGATTCTCTATGCACCTGAAGAATATGCCACAGATTTTCCTGCACGATGAGAATCACAGTCCTATCTCGGCGGGAACTACGTCGGAACGAACACATACCAGATTCCGAATCCTGGCACTTGGCCGAACGGCATATTATCGTTTAGCTCAACATAGCCCTTCGATAACATCGTTATACACTGTGACGCGACGGCACCAACTGGAGGCGACTATGGTCCAATCTTTATGGTGGATAACCTGGTCGTTGCGCCAGCTGGTGGCACACCGACTCCGACCCCAACGATAACGCCAACGGCGTCACCCACTCCGATTCCAACCATAACGCCAAGTCCAACGCCTACACCCACTACAACTGCAACGCCGACGAGTACGCCTACATCGACGATGACACCCATCCCGACGCCGACTTCGACTCCATGCACGGGAAGGTGTGCACCCACTCCGCGCCCGCGCTCCACGCCCGCCCCTCGTCCGTAACCGTCAAATAGGAGATTCGCAACGGGCGATCCCAAATTTTGCAATCTCGTTCCCCCCGCCGTTAGGGGCCAGCAACACAGACGACGCCTCGACCCTGTCGCTGCAAATTTTCACCACGGCTTTGTTCATGGTTTGTCCGCTACCGTGAGAGTCAGAGGTTACGATTGGAACCTTAGCCATTCGAAAACGAGCGTTGCGGCAACACGTGCTTTTGACACTCTCAATCACTGTGCGAGTCGTGATGCGCGATGGAGCACAGTGAGGATGGAGCCATAAAGATTGATGCTACAGAGCCTAAGTCCATAAGCGCCGGCGCTGCATCGCCGGCTGCGAACGCTTGGTGGCTGTTCTGCGCCCTCATTATCGCGATCAAGCTTTTTCTTCTTTGGCTGGACCTGACGCCGAAGCTTTTTCTAGGCGACTCAGGGGCCTACATCTGGACGGCGCTGACCGGCTGGATTCCAAGTGATCGATCGTACTTCTACGGCTACCTGGTACGCTGGTTGGCGGTTTGGCCGCACAGTTTTGGTCCACTTCTACTGAGTCAAACGCTCGTCAGCGCGGTGACAGCGATCGTCTTTGCGCTGATTTGCAGCCGCTTCTTCAGAATGTCGAACAGGCTTTCCTTTTTTTTCGGATTAATGTGCGCGCTGGACCCTTGCCAGCTTGTCTGGGAGCGGTACGTGATGACCGAGACTTTTAGTCTGCTTGTTTACGTGCTGGTTCTCTACTGGTCTCTCGCTTATCTACGCGATCGGCGGCTGTGGCAACTTGCAGTCATCCAGGCGCTCTCGGTCCTACTGATTGGCTTTAGGATGAGCTTTCTCCTGGTTGTTCAGGCCTGCACGATTCTGCTGCCACTCATAGCGTTTGCACGTTGTGGTCTTCCGGTGTTACGCAAACGATCAGAGGCGTGCGCACCGGAACCGACCGTTCTAACGACAGGGTTAACGCATGTGGTCGCTAGCATTACCATGATGTTCGTAAT
>QHQV01000359.1 GCA_003219945.1 Verrucomicrobiota bacterium
ACAAGTCACTGAGGCGCGGAAAATTGATCTCGCCTATCGATAAATTTGCGCTGTAACGCGGATCGTTTCGTGCCAGCGAGATGTCAGCATTCCCGCGCAGCGTGCCCGCGAGAAGATCCGCCCGAACATCGCTAATTTGCAGGCGTTCGTTCGTGAAAAGCAATCGTGCCGATACACGATTGAATGGCAGCGTTTTGCCAAGAAACACATAGTCCATTCCACTTCCGCCATCGACCTTGATCTCCAGCCGCGTGTTTTTGCCTCCCCGAAACTGGTAAACACCGTTAGCGACAACATTCGGCGGACGCCGGAATTTGTAAGGAACAACAGTTTTCGAAGTCTTTGGGTCGATCCAGAAAATTACTTCGGCTGGATACAATGAGCTGCGGATGTTCGAGATCCGTACCTCATGTTTTTTGAAATCGTATGTGAAACTGCCCGACCCACTGCCTTCGTCTCTCGTGACATGAATATCTTCGCAAGTGACTGCGCCTTCTGCGAAATGAATCCGGGTATTGGCATCGTTCATCCATGTTCCGCGAAACCGAGTGCGCCCCAAAGTGACTGTGCCGTCCCCCTGCCAACTGGCGGGATCGCGATTTGTGCCGCGAATTGACATCCTAATTGCAGGCGAACGTTGCCACTGCCATTCGCGCAGAAATTCGTTTGCCTGTAACGGAACGACCGCGCGCACTGCCTCTGGCGATATCGTGCTCTCAAGGTTCAGCCGGAAATCGTTGGGCGCGTCGAAGAGATCCGCCAGGAGTTGCCCGGTCTGATGGCGCACGCGCAGCTCCCGAACCAAAGTGCGTTCGCCATCCCAGGAAAAATCCGCGCTGAGTTCAGAAAATGGTACCTTCTTGTACGTGAAGGGTCCAAAAGCGGCGTTTCCAATCATGTCCGTTCGAAATTGCTCGGCACCCATTTTCATCGAACCGCTGATTTCGAGCAGAGGCGGCGAATGAAATTCTACGTCTGCCATCGGTCCACCAACGCCGAAAGCATCGAGAAATGCTTTCAAATCAAGGGTGCTGTGAATCTGGAATTTGGCCGTGTTGCTTTCTCGATTCCAATCGCCGCGAGCGGCAAAAGTGCCTTTGCTGTCACTCCATTCACAGTGGCCGATATCCAACCGCTGGTTGTTCCATTCAGCTCCGGCGGAAAGATTATTAATTTCGTAGCTACCCCGTTGTAGTCGGTCCCCGCGCAAGGTCGCCTCGACCCTAGCGTTTTCGAGCTCTGCGATGTCCCCGCTGAATTTCAACTGCAAAGAAGGAGGCCCTGCGGGGAAACTGAACTTTTGCAATTCAGTCACCATACGCTGGGCCAGGGACAATTGCTTTTGCCATTCTTCGGGTGTGATCGCTGCCGACGGCTGGTAATCGCCGCGCTTGATTAATTGTCCTCTCGCTGACAGTCGAATCCCACAAAAAATTCCTTCCGCCTGACTGACGTAAATCTGTTCCGGCGGAAAATAAATGTGCGCGCGGAGGTTAGTCAGTTGCGCGCGACTGGCTTTTCCTTCGGCGGTCTTGATTGGAAACGTGATCTGCGCGTCGCGCACATCCAGCGCGTTGAGAAACGGTTCGTGATGGATTAGTGCGGCGTAATTAATATCGAGAGAGACTTCGCTAATCAGGGCTAGCGTGTTTTCGCGGTTTGTATAATCGAAAATCCTTACGTTTTTTGCGACAAGACCGCGGAACGGGTCCAGTGTTAGCCGTCCAATCTGGGCTTCGACGCCGCGTTTGTGTAGCTCTTCCACGACGCGGTACCGCCATTCACGGCCAAAACCCCTTCGCGCCAGATAATAACCGCCGGCGAAGATTGCTACGAACGCGGCGAGAATTGTCAGACGAATTGCAATTCCAACAACGCGGCGCGTGTGGCGCAAGCGTGGCGTCTGCGGAGAATACTGAACCTGCGATTGTTCCAAAGCGACGGGCATGTCCTGATAAGGCCGTTGAAGCGTGGGAGGGATAGACCAACTTAACGGCTTAACGGTTCAGCCGCTTCAACGTGATTTCAACCTCCGACCTGCCTGCCCTCAATGCCACGTTCAATCTCGTGAGCACTATTTTTATTTCCACGGGTTGGTATTTCGTCCGGCGCGGCGCTTGGCGCCGTCACATGGTGTGCATGATCATAGCCCTCGCCTCGTCTGTTTGTTTTCTGATTGGCTATGTCACTTATCATGCGCGCGTTGGCGAGAAATCTTCCGGATACACCGGCTGGCTCGCGGGGGTCTACTTTCCGATGCTTGCCTCGCACGTTCTGCTAGCCTTTGTGACGCTGCCGTTAGTCATTTTGACGCTTGTTCCGGTTTTTCGTCGCCGATGGGACCGGCACAAGCGGATCGCGCGCTGGACGATTCCAATCTGGCTGTACGTATCCGTCACCGGAGTTCTCGTTTATTTAATGCTGTACAAATGGTTTCCTCCACCTCCGCATTAACCAGCGACGCTCGTCAAATCACTTCGATGTCAAAATCTTGCGCTTCACGGCGATTTGATGTTTGATCAGGGCGATGTGCCACCGCGCATGAAGGAGACCTTATGGTGACCATTGCCACGTTTAATGAGCCCGTCAAAGCGCGTCAGCTTAAACGGCGCTTTCAGGATTCAGGGATCAAGGCCGACGTTCACAATGAGGCGCGGTTGCAAGAGTTCGGGTTCATGTCCAAGCCGCAAGCGAACGCCAAAGTCATGGTGGAGGATAACGACTTTGAAAAGGCGCAAGGTCTGATGATCGAATGGGAATCGACTGATCCAGACATCTCCGCTGCCCTTATTCGCTGCCCGCAATGCAACTCTTCAAATATCGAGTACCCGCAGATGACGCGGAAATTTCTCACGCCCGCACTCGTCGGCGTGCTCTGCGCGCTGAAAATTATTCCGAAGGAATTTTATTGTCACGATTGCCACTTTACCTGGACAAACCGGGAAGAGCCTTCGATCGGACGCCTTTGGCATCGGTTCTTTCCTGGAAGCGAAGCCGAACAGGGCTAAAGCGCAGAGCCGTTAAGCATTGAACGGTTGAAGCGTTAAAGCGGGACCATGGCGCGGTGACTTGACGCTTCAACGCTTCAACGCTTCAACGCTTTAACTTCATCGAAGTCATGAAATGGCTTTTCGTCCTACTGCTGGCGCTGGCGATTTTCGGTGGCGCCGCCTGGTTCGGTTACAACACATTCGTTAAAGAAGAAATCGAAGTGCAAAAGGAGCAGCGGGGGGAAGTCACTCCGCCGCCTGCGGTGGACGTCAGCCTGCCGGAATTTGAGGCGGCCGTTAAACTGCGGCAGGATGGAAAACTCACTGAAGCGCGTGACGCGCTTGTGACTTTTATCCAAAAGTATCCCAATGGGAAACACCTCGATGAAGCCCGGGATATCCTTGGGGAAGTGAACACCGAAATTTTGCTGTCGCGTCATCCCTCTCCGGAAAAGGTCGAATACATTGTAAAACCCGGCGACGTGCTGGCGAAGATTGCGCGCAAGCTGAAGACGACACCGGAGATGATCATGCGTATGAACAATATGAACGGCACCATGCTGCGGATTGGAGACCGGCTGCTGATCTCGCATCCCGATTTCTCGATGGTGATCCAGCGCAAATCGAACCTGATTGTGCTGTTGAACCACGCCGCGTTTTTCAAGCAATATCACGTGCGCGAAGCAAAGCTGCCGCAGAAGCAACCGGCTAAAATCATGGCGAAAGTTGCCGAAACGATGGCTTGGAAAGGTGGCAAACGCGTTGGCCTCGGCAGCAAGGAGTACCTGGCCAGCACAAAGTGGATCAGGTTGGCCGGTGCACCCGCTTATACGTTGTACGCAGTGCCGGATGCAACGCACCCCAATCTCGACCAACCGCCCCCGCCGACCGGTCTTGGTCTGGCCGCCGTTGATCTCGAGGAACTAAGCACGCTTGTAAACAATCGCACACCCGTGACGATTCTTGACTGAAGCAAAAGTTAAAACAGTTACAATGTTACAAAGCAGCCCAACGAACCTGATTCCGCGGTTGAACCACGCCGCGTTTTTCAAGCAATATCACGTGCGCGAAGCAAAGCTGCCGCAGAAGCAACCGGCTAAAATCATGGCGAAAGTTGCCGAAACGATGGCTTGGAAAGGTGGCAAACGCGTTGGCCTCGGCAGCAAGGAGTACCTGGCCAGCACAAAGTGGATCAGGTTGGCCGGTGCACCCGCTTATACGTTGTACGCAGTGCCGGATGCAACGCACCCCAATCTCGACCAACCGCCCCCGCCGACCGGTCTTGGTCTGGCCGCCGTTGATCTCGAGGAACTAAGCACGCTTGTAAACAATCGCACACCCGTGACGATTCTTGACTGAAGCAAAAGTTAAAACAGTTACAATGTTACAAAGCAGCCCAACGAACCTGATTCCGCGAGGCAGCTAACGTAGTAATCCTTTACCCTAACAATGGAATGGCAACCGCTCGATTTTGAAAAGCCGGTCTTTGAACTGGAACGGCGGCTGCAGGATTTGAAGAGTCATTCCACAAAGCATGACGTCGATCTCGGCTCGGCGGTGAACGAACTTGAGGCAAAGCTTCGGGAAACGCGCCGTCACGTTTACGACAATTTGACAGCTTGGCAGCGGGTCCAAATCGCCCGGCACACTCAAAGGCCGTTCGCGCTCGATTACATTCAACGCTGTTTTACGAACTGGGTCGAGTTGCACGGCGATCGCCGCTTTGCCGACGATCGCGCGATGCCATGCGGTATGGCAATGCTCGGAGGCCAGCGTTGCGTCGTCATCACTCACCAAAAAGGGCGTAACACCAAGGAGAACGTGATGCGCAATTTCGGGTGCGCGCATCCGGAGGGCTACCGCAAAGCGTTGCGCTTAATGCGTCTCAGCGAAAAATTCGGGATGCCGGTGATTTCCCTAATCGATACGCCCGGCGCCTTTCCAGGGATTGGATCCGAGGAACGCCACATCTCAGAAGCAATCGCTGTGAACCTTCGTGAGATGATGAAGCTGCGCGTCCCAGTCATCGCCGCGGTAATCGGCGAGGGCGGCTCGGGAGGTGCACTGGGCATCGGTGTCGCAGATCACGTATTGATTTTCGAGAACGCTTACTACTCAGTCATTAGTCCGGAAGCCTGTTCTGCGATTTTGTGGAGAGACCGTCGACATGCTGCTGAAGCCGCTGAGGCGCTCAAATTAACTGCGCAGAACCTTCTGAAATTGGAAGTCGTGGACGAAATTATCCGCGAGCCGGAGGGCGGCGCACACCGCGATTACGGTTCTGCTGCTGCGAATCTTGGAGAGGCGCTACGCCGGGGCTTGGAGCGACTTTGCCAGATTCCGGTCACGGAATTATTGGAGAAACGATATCAAAAATTTCGGCGGTTGGGTGTGTTTTCCGAAGGCAAAACTGTCACTACCCCGATCCGCGTTTGATGTGATGTTTGGGATTTGGGGCAAATCAGTGGGCGCTTGCTGGCTCGGGGCTTTTGCCGCTGTCACATTCGCACAAGCCGGCAGCACAACGTCGGGTTTCCGTTTTGATCGCGACACCTTCGCCTTCGCGAATCAAACGGTGTTCGAATACCATGAAGGACACGCTTCTTTACGAAAATCATCGGCGACAAAGCGCGACGCATACAAAGCGCGACGCATACGATCGTCACTGCTTCGTGATGTCCCGCACGGCCCTCCAATTCAAGAAATTTGCGCGGTTCGAGCCGCGAAGTACCCCCTTGGATGATGCGTCACTGGCGGCTCGCATTCGCGCTGTGACACGCCAGGCGGCTTGGGCGGAGCCGTTGCCGGACAATGAACGAATTGTCTTTCCGGGATACAAGGAACTGAAGGAAATGAGCAAGGCGCATCGCGAACTCGTGCAATTAAACATTGGTCATGGTTGGCCGAGTTACTTCCGAGTCAGCAATGCCCGGATGATATTTCAAGACGGTACCGGCTACCAGGAACGGACTCATGCTCGATTGAATGCGGCTTTGGCGCGCGGCGAGTTGTTTATCGCATTTCTTACCACGTACCCCCGGTTCAGCATCAATCATTCGGTTTTGATTTATGAGCTGAAATCTTCATCACCGAATCCCGGGGTTGATCACTATCTCGTGTACGATCCTAATCATCCAGAGTCGCCGCGCGACCTTACCTGGTCTGCACACGATCGCGCCTTCTCGTATCAAAAGGATTGGGATTTTATCGGCGGCTTTGTTCGCGTTTATCAGGTTTACGGCAAACCGCTGCAGTAAAAGCGATTCTCTAATGAGAGCTCCATGCCAGAGAATCCCGCTCCGCCTAGACCAACTCCGCAGCCCCCTGTACCTCCACCCGAGCCGTTGCCGCCGAATCCGTCGCCGGCGCCGGTAGCGAAACTGTAGCAGTCGCCCTGGGGGCGACGCAACAATAGGTCACATCAGCCTGGCGTTTCCCACAGGGAAGCGGCTATAGTCTTACCTGCCTAGTGGAAACAGAAACCGCAACGCTGGTTCCACTCTCGTTGCCCACGCCGCTTCGCTGTGATCACCGTGGTCGGCTTCCATGTGTTGGATGTCCTTGCCCGGTTTCCACCCTTTCTCGACCAGTCGCTTACATAGCTCACGTGTTTGTTCCCAGCCGGGCTCGGCTGTGCCGGTGTCGAGCCAAATTTTTAATGGTAGTTTTTGCTCAATAGAATCGACTAGCCGGTAAATCGCGAAGTTATCCCACCAGACGGATGGCGACATCACCATCAGCCGGCGGAATTTTTCCGGGTACAAAATGCCGATCGCCAGTGTCGCGAGGCCGCCCAGAGATGAGCCGCCTAAGCCCGTGAATGTCGGGCCGCGCCGAGTCCGATAATTCCGGTCGATAAACGGTTTCAGTTCGTCCATCAGAAAACGGCCATACAATCGCGCCAAACCGCGGCTGCGTTTCTTCCGTCTCCCCTTTGCTTCGATCACTCCGGGTGTGGGCGTATATTCGTGCACTCGGTCTTCGCCGATGTTCGCCACCGCGACAATGATGAGCGGATCGAGAACTTTGGTGCGAATGAGGCGCTCCGCTGTCTCGTCCACACCCCATTCGACGCCTCCAAAGGAAGTTGCTGCATCAAATACATTTTGTCCGTCGTGCAAATAGAGTACTGAATGCCGCCGCCATGAGAATCGCCGGTAACCCGGCGGCAGATACACCAAAATGTCGCGCCGGTTCCCGAGAAACTTCGAGGGAAACGCGCGGTGTAGTTTAATGTTTCCCGTCAGCGTGTGTTTGCGCATCGGATCGAAACGCTTCGTTGAAGAAGAAACGCAGCGCAAGCGTCTTGGGTACGTGTAGGACGAATGCGCGTGGCGGACTTGCCATTTTCCGGCGGCGCAACCAAAATGGTCGCGCTAGTTCAAATGAACGAACATTACCTCAGATGATCTTGACGACGGAAAGGGGCGCGGCCACGATTGGAGGTACTGTCGGGACATAATGCCGGACTACTTGTCGAAACTGTGACTTCTCAGTAATACCGGGCTCAAGCCGGGTGCTCAGAAAGTCGCTCTGGCTAGCTGTTTCAACAGCTTTCTTGAACTCGCATTCTGGACAAAAGCCGTTGAAACGGCTTCATTGCGCGTGCTGCGGCATCACTGGGCTGAAGCCTAGTGTTAATGAACTCGGGTCCTTCTCAATTATGTCGAGGGAGGTCGAGAATTTTTGGCCGATATTCGGAGTTTAAGAGATTTCTCGACTTCGCTTGAGGCTTCGCTCGAAATGACAGAAAGGCAAACATGAAACTCGTGATCGCCGCGACTGGTGCAAGCGGAGCGATCTATCTGCAACGCTTGCTTGAGCAAATCGATTGCGCAGCCCACGAGGTGCATCTCGTGATGAGTGCGTACGCAAGAAAGGTTGCGAAGCAGGAGCTCGATGATTTGAAAATTCCTGCGGAAGTTTCGCACCATTCTGAAAGTGACATGAACGTGCCGTTTGTCAGCGGCTCGGCGCGTTACGATGCAATGGTAATTGTCCCTTGTTCGATGGCCACGCTGGGGCGAATCGCTTCCGGTTCCAGCGACAGCGTTCTGTTGCGCGCTGCCGATGTCTTCTTGAAGGAACGACGGAAATTGATCGTCGTTCCCCGGGAAACACCGTGGAATTTGATTCACGCCCGCAACATAGTGACTTTACTTGAGGCTGGCGCGATTGTTCTCCCCGCGGTTCCCTCCTTCTACAGTCGTCCCAGTTCCCTCGCCGCCGTCGTCGACACAGTGGTTTGGCGTATCCTCGACCAAATCGGGTTGCCTAGCCAGGGTGCCTATCGTTGGGGTGAACAAAACGCGTCGGCGAAAACGTCGCGCAAGAAAAGTTGAAGATCGAAGGCCGGCTTGCGCGATGGCTGATCGCGTTTGGAGTTTGTTTGTTGCGAGTCTGGGAGCGTACGCTGCGTTATCATGTTGACGATCGCGCGGGCATCCTCGGGAAACCGGTAACGGAAAACTACATCGGCGCGCTTTGGCATAATCGGTTGCTAATTTTCCCCTTGGTCCTGCGACGCTTTTTTCCAAATCGTCCCGGCGCAGCGCTGATCAGTGCCAGCCGCGATGGCGATTTGCTAACAGATGCCATTTACTGTTTTGGCTACAATGTGATTCGCGGCTCCAGCTCGCGTCTGGGCGCGACCGCAATTCTTCAGCTTACGGAGGAGCTTGCGTCAGGACGCGACGTGGTCATCACGCCTGACGGTCCACGTGGCCCGGCTTACGAGCTTGGTCCCGGAATTATTTTTCTCGCGCAGAAATCAGG
>QHQV01000360.1 GCA_003219945.1 Verrucomicrobiota bacterium
CGAGAACGAAGCCCCAGTTTTCCAGTAACCAGTTGGTTTCCGCGCTGCTATGTCGCAGATGTTTCTGCGCCAGATGATGAAATTCCCATTGCACGTCTAACGCGCTCATTGTTTTGCCGTTCTCGAGTCGGACGATCCATTGCTCGCTCGTATCGCGAGAGATGTCGCGCGTGCTTTGCACGGCATCAGCCAAAACAAGGTTTCGCGGCAAACGACCTTCCTCCAGCAACGATAAAACGCACGCGGTCGTCCCGATCTTAACTGCGGTGGCGTACGGGCTCATATTCGAATCGCCGATGAGCAAGTGCAGGCGCCGATATTTCCGGTAATCAGCCAGCGGCTCGTCGCGGGCATTGATGATGGCGCGATTGAATTGCACCCATTGATAAATGTCGTTGACGATGTGATCAGCGCGCTGGCTCAGCTGGAAATTGACCTGGCGCTCGGGTTGCGGGGGCTCGAAATCGAACGCCAATGGGTTCGACTGTCCAACACGCCCCGCGCCGGTAAAAATCTGGCGCGTCGCTAAAAAGGTCAGCAGCGTTCCGAGAATCGGCGGCGTAAATTGCGCCTCGCGTCGCATCAAATAATTCTCGTGACAACCGAACGTCGCCCCGGTGTGATGGTCCACATTGTTCTTGATAAACGAGACGCGGTCTTCCGCGCCGAGAGCAATCAGTGCCGATTGCAATAGATCGTCCCCGGCCAGCTCGTAAGTCACAAGATCGTGCAGATGCAAACATTCCGGCGACGCGTACTCGATGTGCCCCATGTCGAGATAGAGCCGGCCGCCGTTCAGGAGAAAGCCGCCGTTGCCCGGCGGTTCTTCGTAATCGCGATAATGAAGATCGATCGTCCCGGCGTCGGCCTTGCGGAACAGATAATTTTTGACCTTGGCCGGCCAAAGCTCAGAATTCACGTGCGGCTCGTCTTCGCTGAGAAGACAACCGTACTCGGTTTCGATCCCGACGACTCGATCCATTGGAAGCAGATTACGCGTCGAATGGCGACTTGGCTAAATCAAAGAAATTTCCCCTCACCTTCATCCTCTCCCCAAAATGGGGAGAGGCGGATGCCACGATTTCATGGGAGCGCGGGCGCCTCGCCCTCTGTGCCACGCGGCTCGCGGGACACACCTTCGTGTTTTTCGGCGACGGTCGCCGAAAAAAGCGGGCCGGGCGCCGGGCTCCCCAACAAAGCGCAGAGAGCAAAGCACACAAGCGACCCAATCTTCCTTGCGCCTGGTACTTTGCTCTCTGCCGGTTTACTGAGCGGGAGTTCTCCAACTCTACCTAGACTCCATTGTAGCTCACGGCACCCGTCTGCCTCGCCACCCGAAAATCAAAGAGATCACGAATAGCACAAGGAATATAAAGAACAGGAGTTTAGCGATGCCCGCTGATGCCGCAGCGATACCGCCAAATCCAAAGACCGCCGCCACAAGTGCGATGATTAGAAATACTACAGCCCAAGCTAACATATCTTCACCTCCTCACAGACTAGATCGTATCTGCAGATTAACTCGCGCGCCTCTGCATACGTGTTCGCGCCTGATATTCGGAACAGCCTAACGATTCGCCCCAGCCGGAAACATCACTTTGTCTGGAGCAGCGTTAAGTGCTGCGAGAAGTTTTTTGATCAAGCGAGTTTTGACACGGCCTGCTTCGCGTGGCGCGACGAGATAACGCACGATCGCTTCCAGCCATGTATTTTCACCAATCCGAAAGATCACGCGCGGATGCTCGTGCACCTCCAACTCGTCCACTGGCGTGCGGGCGAGTAAATCTCGAAACGTTTGGACGCGCTCCATCATTTCCCGGCCTAATTCTTCCTCGGTGATTTTTTGCATCGTGCTGGCGATAAACTCCAGGTCGGCGTTGTAACCGACTTGGAACTTCACCTCGTTCCAGATGTAAGGAAAAAGTGGCCACGAATAATTGTAAACGAGTTCATCGAGTACTTTTTCATTCGGGAATTTGATGAGCCGGCCACTCGGATGATCGGTGGAGAGATACTGGCCGCCGAACTCCCACAGCGTGGTGTCGAGGTAGCCGACATCGATCACGTCGCCAGTGGCGTCGGCTATTTTGATGCGGTCGCCCACGCGAAAAGGCTGGCGAACCAGAATGTAAATCCACGCGATGAAACTCTTCATCGGGGTTTGAACAGCCAACCCGATAATGATTGAACCGACGCCGAACGCAGCGATTGCGGCGTACCAATTCACGAAAATTATCGAGATGACGATTACCGCGATGGCAAGCGCAACGACCAGGCGCGTAATACGCTGGAGCGTAAAACGAGTGGCTACGTCCTCGATCCGACCAAGTCCGTAGACGGAAAGCGCCCGCGCGATCGCCAGCACGATCGTGATCAATGCTGCGCCGCGCAGGATTCGCTGAGCAATAGCAACACCAGAATCCGGCAGCGGAATGAGTTTTGCGCCGGCGGCGAAGTAAATAACGGCGCAGATCGCAAGAACAACTGCATACACGACAAACCAGAACTTGTACCCACCCTCAGTTTCAATCTTTTCGTGACGTTTTTGGCCTGTGGCCCGATCGAGCTCTTTGCGAATTTCGGGTCGTTTAGAAAGTTCCTCAGCCGTTTCGGCCATCATGATTGGAATCGAAGCAGGCGCAGAAACAGGTCGCACTGGCCGAGGCACTTCCCAATGTCTAACCGGTTGAACTTCCACCCGGAAACGAATTCACAGTGTGCTCTCTAACACTGACATTGCGGAGTTGCTCGCTCAACAGGCGGAAACCGAGACAGGCATTCTTTCGCGCGCGTTTCGTCGAGCCGCGCGCAACGCATTTCTCTGGACGGAAGAAGTATCGGATCTTGTCACGCAGACCCGGTCATTGACCGAGCTGCGCGGTATCGGCCCATTTATCGAGAAACAAGTTCGGCAATGGATCGAGAAGCCGCACCAGGCGAAAACGGTTCCCGCAATTCGCCGGGGTTTTCTCTCCCTCGCTGAGGCACGGATCCTCCTCGCGGCGCGATCCGATTGGCCCGCGAAGCTGCGCGGCGATTTGCAGATGCACACTCGGTGGAGCGATGGATCCGGCACAGTCGCAGAAATGGCCGATGCCGCTGTGAACCGTTCCTACGATTACATCGCTATTACCGATCACTCCAAGACGTTGAAGATTGCGGGCGGAATCGACGAGCGCGCATTGAAGCGTCAGGGAATGGAAATAGCAAAGGTCAATGCGGCACTGTCAAAATCGGCCCCGCACGTGACTGTCCTCCGCTCGATCGAAATGAATCTGAACCCGCGCGGCGAAGGCGACATGTCACCCGGCTCGCTGCGATCTTTGGATCTTGTTCTCGGCTCGTTCCATTCGGCTCTACGCACAACCGAAGATCAAACCGAGCGTTACCTCGCAGCATTGCGCAATCCACACGTTCACATCCTCGGTCACCCGCGCGGTCGTATTTACAACTTTCGGCTCGGATTGAAGGCAGATTGGCCACACGTCTTTGCAGAAGCCGCCCGGCTCGATAAGGCGCTGGAAATTGATTGCTATCCGGACCGGCAGGACTTGAACGTTGCCCTACTCAAAGTAGCGCGCAATCACGGAACCCGTATTTCGCTCGGCACAGATGCTCATCATGCCTGGCAGCTCGAGTTTATTGATCTCGGGTTGGCCGCAGCACTCCGCGC
>QHQV01000361.1 GCA_003219945.1 Verrucomicrobiota bacterium
AAGAAAAACGAGAGGCCAGAGCGTTGCTGACTAACAGAAAGAACAAAGTAGCCGCTGCACAGCAGAAGAGAGCCAACGCCACAGACGAATTCGAGCAACTCTCGCTCGATAATGAAATCAAAGACCTTGAGGACGAAGCATCAGAAGCCGAAGAAGCCTTTGACGGAATCAGCGTTGAAGAAGCAAAGGACGAGCTGAAATACGAGAGCAGTTTAAGAACCAAATTCTGGAAGGCGATATTTCCTTCGGGGGGCCGTTCTCTCAATATGGAGGATTGGGAAGGGTTGGCGGATTACGATGAAGCAAGTAGGCGTCTCAGTGAATTTGCCGGGCATTTTAAGGCTCCGACGAACAACCAAATTTCCGAGGTTCTGGCCAAACTGGACGCAGAATCGCCCGACTGGGACAAAACACAGCCAGAGCGGTTTTACGCTAGGTTGGCAGCATTGTTTCCTGAAACGAAGCGACGGCCCGTTGTGCGAGCGTCAAAAAGTGGGTGCCTTGTACTGCTATTAATTTTAGCTGCGCTAGTTTCTATTCTTGTGACGATTGCCGCCCAATGAGTTAGACCTAAATTGTGA
Organism: Verrucomicrobiota bacterium; assembly: GCA_003219945.1. Lineage (GTDB taxonomy): Bacteria > Verrucomicrobiota > Verrucomicrobiia > Chthoniobacterales > UBA10450 > Udaeobacter. The sequence goes on from QHQV01000361.1 coordinate 582, forward strand.
CGAATCGCGTTTAACTAGTTTCGCGGCCCCGATTCTGAGCTGATTCAAGTTCAACAAACGCGTCAATTTTTCATCCTCACACAACGAAACGCTTTCCGTCGCCGCGATGCGCTTCAGCAACCAAGATCGTTCGCCCGGTAGAATCTATCGCTGAGATACAACTCCAACTCCAACCGGCTTTCCTGATTTTGGGCGCTCAATCATGAGCTTTGACTGGTCCTTCGATAATCTCGGGCTTCTGAATGCGAAGTTTAGACAGATGCGTTTGTACGTAGTCCGCAGCCAGGCGCACCGACTCATCAGCACCGGCTTTGTCCGTAAAGACGCTGACGGAGGCAACGTGATTGAGACGCAGGAGCAAGCTGGCCGTGTTCAAAGAGTGGCAAAGCGGGCTTGCCACTATGCAGCCTTATAACCCATTGTTTTCTCTATGGAGCGAAGAATAGATTTCGAGGGGGCAACTAATTCTGGTTAGGTCTCATGGCCGGTAAAGAAACCTCCTTCGCTGTTACGCGAGCGCAAGCAAAGGTGTCGTGGGGCGATCTATTGCCCGATGTCTTGATTCTCGTCAGCGGTGCGCTCTCGATAGTGCTCTCATTCATGTTCGATGAGTGCCTGGGACATCACGAATTCTTTGGAAAGTCGGTTGCAATCGCCGTGCTACTCAGCGGTATAGTAGCGTTTCGAAGTCTCAACAAGCACTATCGAAAATTCCTCAATTATTCGAACCTCGCCGACGTGCCATCTACGTCGAAGAATCAGCGCACAATTGATCGGCTTACATTGTCGCTGTCGATCGCTGGAACTCTGGTATGGGCCTACGGCGACATTATCTTCGCTAAGCTATTGAAATGATGCCTGACCTCGCGAATCAAGCTTGCGTGTGGCGGGCGTAGTGTCTGTCAACGCCCTTTGGAAGCAGGCGCTTGCGACCGCGTTGGCGACGGCGCGCAAGAATGGCGCGGCCGCCCTTGGTTCGCATACGTGCGCGAAAACCGTGCTGGCGTTTACGCGTTCGCTTCGATGGCTGATAAGTGCGTTTCATAGCCGTGAACTTATTCGGCTCCGATTTGAGAGCGGTTACAGTAGGGGCACGGCCATCATTGTCAATGACACCGCGCAGGAACGATTGTGAGCCGCGACCGATTTATTCCGACGCCGCGGTTATTCCCAATCGCGCAAGAGGATCCAAATTTACAAGTTGCCAACAGGGGGCATTTCTGGAATAACGACTCGCAGCGAAATGGCGGAGAAAGAAAATGTCGTGATCGAGCCGGCGACTGAAGCCGATTTGGACGAGTTGTCGAAAATGCTCGGCGAATTGTTCTCTCAGGAGAGCGACTTTCGTCCCGATAAAGACAAACAGCTCCGCGGGTTGCGGCTCATTTTCGAGCAGCCCAGCCGTGGCCGGGTTTTTGTGCTTCGCCGCAACGGCGCGATCGTGGGGATGATCAATTTGCTCTTCACCATCAGCACGGCCGAAGGCGGTTTTGTCATTCTTTTAGAGGACCTGGTCGTGCACACGCAGTATCAAGGCCAGGGCTACGGCAACAAGCTTCTCGAACATGCAATCGATTTCGCGAAGAAGAAAAACTTCCTGCGAATCACTCTATTGACCGATCGGCCTGAAAATGTGGCGCAGGCGTTTTTCCGGAAGCATGGCTTCGTCGATTCTTCGATGATTCCGATGCGCTTGTGGATCAGTACTCAGAACGAGGGCGCTGAATCAAAACAATAGGCCGCTCCGCGGAAGTGCGCTGCAACGATTGTTAATGTTCAGGCTTCCAGCCCCTCGATGCCGATGAAAGGCGCGCTGCTAATATTCCGTTTGGCAGGAATACGAGTGTATCTGCATTTCACCTGGTTCATTGTCGCTGCACTTGAAGTGACGCGATTCGCGCACCGGTATCAGAATCCAATTTGGGCAGCATTGGAATATTGCGCGCTCTTTGGTGTCGTTTTGATGCACGAATTTGGACATGCCTTAGCCTGCCGCCAAACTGGCGGACAAGCAGACACGATCGTGCTGTGGCCGCTTGGCGGAATCGCCTTCGTCAAACCTCCAGCTCGACCTGGCGCTTACCTTTGGAGTATCGCAGCCGGACCGCTTGTGAATGTAGTCTTATTTCCGTTGTTCACTTTGTTCGCCTTTGTGCTCACCAAGCTCCACTGGAAAACAGTTCACCCAGATTTCTACCAATTTGTTCTGACCGTCTGGTTCATGAACGCCGGGTTGTTGTTTTTTAATTTGATTCCTGTTTATCCCCTTGATGGCGGCCAAATCCTGCGCGGACTCCTTTGGCTCAAAGTTGGACCGATTCGCAGCTTGAAAGCAGCAAGCATAATTGGCTTCGGAGGAGCAATTCTATTCGCGCTTTGGGCGATCGCATGGCGATCCATCTGGTTAGGTATACTCGCCTTCTTCATTTTCGCGCAGGCGCAAGCCGGATGGCGCGCTGCTCAGAACCTCGCTATCGAATCAGAGGACACCGCGCGCCGTGAAGCGGCTATTTCTCCACCGCCAATTCCAGAGCAACAGCGCTAAGCGGAGCTATTTCGCGCCGCTATGAATGAGCGCCGGCAATTGAGATACGAGGCGCTCTCTGAATCCCGCGCGGAACTGAATCTCATCGACGGCTTTAGCTACTTCGGGCGCGCTTGCCGGGGCCAAGGTCTTTTCGGCGTATTTTTTTATTTCGTCAGCGCGCGAGCCATTTGAGAAAAAGGTAAACAGACTGGGCGCATAGCGGTTTGCACCTGCCGCATCGACCTTGGCGAGCAACGCTTTCATATTTGCTTTCGCGAACTCCCAAGCAATATCGGGATGATCGCTGTCCCGGGCGACTCGCGAAACCAGGAAGATGGCACGGCTCGTTGGCAGCTCGTCCGTAAGCGCAATCGCAAGCGTCTTCTTCACCAATTTCGGATCGCTCGCGCCAGCGAGCGCGTTGTAGTAATTCTGTTGGTCCTCAATGCTTGTTGTTTTCAAGCCCAGTTCGTGCAGTTTGTTCCACGTCTTCTCGTCGGCATAGCCGCCGACCACTGCCAGAACTGGAGCACGGAGATCCGGTGGGAGCGACGCTGGATGTGCGAGGTATTTCTGGAAACGCTCGCGGCACCCAGCTAGAACTTCTGAATCATTCAAATATCCGAGGGCGCTGATCAAGCTTGCGCGCAGCCTTCCAGCGTTAGGCGGTTCGTTCGGTTTCGGC
>QHQV01000362.1 GCA_003219945.1 Verrucomicrobiota bacterium
CGCGTCGAGGTTTTTGGGATCTTTCGCCAGGACTGTCTGATACTGCTTTTCCGCTGTTCGATATTTGCCCTGCTCAACGTTCTTCCGGGCGGCGACCGCAACCTCCTGAACTTCGCTCGGCAAGGCCTTGGGGACTGTTGTTGAGATTGCCTTCGATTTACCGACCTCTTCCGTCGATTTCTTTTCAAAAACAAAACTCATTTTGAGTGCACCGGTCTTTTCGTTCGAGATTGAGACTACGGGTTGTCGGAACAAAGCGAGTTCTTCGGTGGTTAACTTGGTTACGGGTTGAGCGAGGAATTCGATCTCTTTGTTCAGCAAGTCCGATCGCACCTTAAGTCTATCCAACTCGGCCAACACCAGCTTCCTCACCTCATCCCGCCGCGCTTCTTCCTGACGTTCACGAACAACGATGTTTCGCAGCAGTTCGTTTTCTCTCGTAAGCTGGGATGAATCCTCGCTGCTTTCTCCGGCAATCTTGGCGGCCTGAAGTTCTGTGCCAGCGTGTTCCAGCTCAACATCAAGCTCGGCGGCTCGGGCCGCCAGATAAGAATTTCTATTCTGGGTGTCAGTTAGTTGCTGTTGAAGCTGCGCCAGGTGTCGTTCCATCTCGGACAATTTCTCGGTGGTTTTCGGATCGCCCTCGCTGAGTTTCCTGACCTTTTCTTCCGCGCTTGCAAGCTTCTGTTCCAGATCATTCTTCTCGGCGACGAGTGACTCAAGACGCTGTTCCGATTCCTTCGCCGATTTCAGTTGGGAGAGCGCGTCATCCCGTTCACGCTCGAGCGCAACGATATGATTGTTTGCCTCGGCGAACTTTGCCTGAGTATCGTCCTTTTGCTTCTCCGCAGTCGCACGTGCTTGATCGGCTGCGGCAACGGCTCCTTTTAATTGTGCAACTTCGGCGCGCAACTGTTGCTGTTCCTTGTCACTGTTACCTTCCAACCCTTGCGAAGTCTTTGATTCCTGAAGCTGCGCGAGTTGGTCTCGCGTCTGACGTTCTGATTTCTTTGCGTCATCGAGATCGTTCTGGGTTCGCTCCAGTTCGGAATTTGTCTCGTTTAAACGCGTATCGACTACGTCTTTTTCTTTTCGTGCGGTCTCCAGATCTCCGCGCGTCTTCTCGAGCGCCGCTTGCAGCTCAGCGACTTTGTCGCGCAAGTTCTTTGTGGCGACTTTTACTGAGCTATCCCGCGACCGCTCGCTCACGGTCTCCCTGGGTTGGGGCGCCAAGGCTTCGGGACCCGGCTCGGACCAGGCATCACTCTCAGGCGCTGCTGGCGCAATGTCCGGTAACGGATTGGCGCTTGCGTTGAGGTTGGTTTGCCTTGTGATCCGCTCCTGAAGTCTCAAAATCGCTTCACTGATTTTGCGCCCGCGATATTCCACAACCGCTGGCTGCCACTGAGCGTGCGATTTGCGCAGTTCCTCGATCAAGCTCCCGGCGAACCGATACTTGGCCAAAGCAGTCTTGAATCGGTCCTGGCGCTCAAGTTTTTCGCCCTGTTGCGCGGAGAGATAGGCTTTGAGAAAAATTTCGCTTGGATCGTCCTGTTCCGCGACCGCGACCATGGTTGCGGCGAAGAAGAATACGGCGACGAGCCAAGCAGCCCTGCGTCGCTTAACACGACGCTGCGGCGCCATACCCAACCGGCTGGGGAGAGGTTTCCGGTCCACCGGCGCTGACAATTAGTGGAGCGCCCGAGGAAAGTCGAGTCCTTTGTTTGCAAAAAGAGATTCGAATTTTAATCTTGTTTGCCGTGTCAATGATGGTGGCCGTAGCTCAATGGTAGAGCCCCAGATTGTGGTTCTGGTTGTTGCGGGTTCGAGTCCCGTCGGCCACCCGTCGAATTTAAGATTTCGAATGGCGATTTTCGACTTAGACGCAAAGATCGACAACATTACGTCCCCTCGGAAATCTGAAATTGAGAATCGAAAATTCAGCAGTGCCTGTAGCTCAACCGGATAGAGCTTCTGACTTCGGATCAGAAGGTTGGGGGTTCGAATCCCTCCAGGCACGTGTTGTTTGATACGCCTGCACCATGACGACCGACCGAGACGAAGAGTTCATGCGCGCTGCCTTGGCTGAAGCAAAAAGGGCGCTCGGCCGGACGAGTCCCAACCCCGCCGTGGGAGCCGTCCTAGTGATTGATAATCATATAGTGTCGCGGGGACATCATCGAGAAGCAGGGCGCGCGCATGCTGAGATCGAATGCCTGCGCAATTTCGGCGCGCGGATTCCAGCGCGTGCCACGCTATATGTAACTCTGGAACCGTGTTCGACAGCTGGGCGCACTGCGCCGTGCACCAATGCGATAATCAAGGCTGGACTCGAAGAGCTAGTCATAGGCGCCACAGACCTGAATCCGCGGCACTCCGGCAGAGGTATCGCCGAATTGCGAAGCGCAGGCGTCCGAGTGCGCGATGGGATTTTGGCGGAAGAGTGCACGCGGCTTAACGAGGCGTTCAACAAATGGATCGTGACGGGGCAGCCATTTGTAATCGCAAAGTGCGGCATGTCGCTCGATGGGCGGCTGACGCGCCCACCTGGTGAGTCTCGATGGATCACCGGACGCGATGCTAGACGCGATGCACATCAGCTACGCGCACGCGTGGACGCCGTGCTCGTCGGAGCGGAAACCGTCCGAGCCGACAATCCGCGTTTGACCATTCGCGGCGTGCGTCGGGTGCGGCAACCGTGGCGCGTTGTGCTGACTCGCTCAGGCCAGTTGCCCCGACACGCCCACGTCTTGTCCGACAAATTTGCTGTCCGAACTTTGATCTATAAACAAAAATCCTTGGCGTCGGTGCTGAAGCATTTAGGTAAACGCGGCATCACCAGCGTCTTGATCGAAGGTGGCGGCGACGTTCTTGGTGAGGCGCTCGACAAGCGGCTCATCGACAAAGTGCAGATCTATCTGGGACCAATGTTAACTGGAGGACCGGTACTCGCATTCCCGGGAGAAGGAGCAGAACAAACTGCTGATGCACTGCGGCTGCGGGAGATCGAGTATAAGCAGATCGGTCAAACTATCTCCATCAGCGGGTATCCAGACGTTCCGGGGCGGCGAATAACCGGGAAACTTTCCGCCGATTCCCCTGTTAAATGATCAGGAGGTGAGTCATGAAGAAACTTCTGTTAACCGCAGTCGTGGCCGGGGTTTTGATGTTCGCGGGAACGACGCGTTCTGATGCTCAAGTTTACTTCAATATCGGATTCGGATTTCCGGGTTATTACGGATATTACCCTTACGGTTACTATTATCCGTACCGGTATTACTACAGACCTTATTACCGCCCGTACTACTGGTACGGTGGGCATCGCTATTACCGCCATCGTTATCCCTATTATGGGCGCTAGTTCGATTAGAATAGCCACACCGGGCTGGCTTGAAGCCATTTCGAGCCAGCCTAATTTTTTTGGCGGGAACTCGCTAGAGATTCAACCTAACGAGACTAGACGGTCTATTTTCCTGACTTTGGGGAAGCCGCCGGTTTAGTTACAGGGCTTTTCCGCGGCTCATCGAGCTGGAATTCTTTTCTCAGCTGCTGGATGAGTGCCGGTATTTCCTTTTGCCTCTCGGTTTCGATTTGCTGCCGTAGCGATTGCTCGACTTTTCCGCGTTCCTGAATGTATCGGGATTCGAACCGAGCGCGCTCCTGTGGATTGAGTTGAAGACCCGAGTCGCGAACTGCTGCGTCAGCTTCGCGCGTAATAGCCTGCCGGCGCATATTCTCCCGCTGACGCATGAGGTTGCGCTGTTCCGGGGTCATCTGCATCCAAAGCTGCGCATTGCGCTGGAAATTTTGCCGAGCATCTGGCGGCATAGCCAGCCAGCGTTCTCTTACGCTCTGTCCTGAAGGGGCCCCATGAAACTGATCTGAAGGTGGTCCATGAGCTTGACTTGGCGGCGGCCCCTGAGGCGCTGCCATGGGCGGGGGTCCATGAGGGGCCGACATCGGCGGCGGCCGACCAGCCGGGCCGCGATGTTGTTGTGGCTGCGCTTGTGCGGCAGCGCAACACAAAGCGAAAGCGACCAAGCCGACGAATAACTTACAAGGTTGGCCTATCTTCCCACACGCTATTTTCATCCCAGGCGATCAATGCATCCAGATCAGCCACGACGTCATAATCCTGTGGATCGATTTTAGCCACTACATCTGAGTCGCTCGAAGACGTTGTCCGCGGACCCGGATAATGCGTGACAAGAGCAAGGGCGACAACGACCGCTGCCACGGCCGACACTCCAACAATCTTTCGGGCACTAAGCCAGTTCCGCACCCGCTCGAAATGAGCGCGTTCCTGCCGAATTTTTCTTAGGACATTCCGGGCAAAAAATGGGGAAAGCGCAGGCTTAGGAAGCCGGCCGAGAACATCCCATAGCTCTTTATCATCTTGAGGTTCCATGTTGTCCATCCGATTCAACAGTCTGCATGTCTCGAAGTTGCGCTAGAACGTGGTCGAAATATATTCAAATTCCCGGCGCTTCAAGGAAACCTTCCAACTGCCGAATCCGGGTTGGATGCCGCATTTTGCGCAACGCCTTTGCCTCGATCTGGCGGATCCGCTCGCGAGTAACCTGGAACTGCCGGCCTACTTCTTCCAACGTTCGGCTGTAGCCGTCGACGAGGCCGAATCGTTGCTCGAGGACTTGCCGTTCCCGGTCGGTGAGCGTTTCCAGGACATCTTTAATCTTTTCCTTGAGCAAAACGATCGCAGTCATGTCGCTCGGGTTTTCGGCGCCCCTGTCCTCGATGAAATCGCCAAAATTAGTTTCCTCGCTCTCGCCTACCGGTGATTGCAGCGAGATCGGTTGCTGGGCCATTTTTAGCACGGCCCGAACGCGATCCACTGGCAACAAAACTTCCTCAGCTACTTCCTCAGGCGTAGGCTCCCGACCGTATTCCTGCACCAGCTGTTTTTGCACGCGCAAAAGCTTGTTGATCGTCTCAATCATGTGCACAGGAATTCGAATCGTGCGCGCCTGGTCGGCAATCGACCGGGTGATCGCCTGGCGAATCCACCAAGTCGCATAGGTGGAAAACTTATACCCGCGCCGATATTCAAACTTCTCGACCGCCTTCATCAATCCCATGTTTCCTTCCTGGATTAGGTCGAGAAACGACAAACCGCGGTTGGTGTATTTCTTCGCGATGGAAATAACGAGACGAAGATTGGCTTCCACCATTTCGGTTTTGGCCTTGAATGCCTGGCGCAGCCAGCTTTTCAGCGTCCGATATTCCTCGGAATATTCAGAAAGCGAAAACCAGA